>JAYTXB010001001.1:0-14642 GCA_043743205.1 Schlesneria sp. | reverse complement strand
TCGCGTCCGGTTCGAGAGTTCGAGAGACGATTGAATTCCGAACCGGACGCGAGCGCGTTCCGGCTAATGGGGTGAGCCTCATTCTCCGCCGCGCGAGGTATCGTCGGTCGTTCAGCGAAGGTGCGCTCGGCCATGACGGACCAGACGGCGGATGAACGAACGGTTTCGCGGATGGCGAATCTCTCGGATTTGACAGACGAACAATTGGGTTTGTTTGAGCTGCGGCTTCAGGCGGCGAAGCCGGGGGCGGCCTCGTGATGTCAACCGTCGCGAGTTGTTGAATGCCATTCTGTACTTGAACCGCAGTGGTTGTCAGTGCGGTTTGTTGCCTCATGTTTGCCGCCGAAGCAAGCCGCCGTTCACGACTTCACGGCGTGGTGGGCGGGTCGATGCGCAACGTCCCATTGCCAGTTCGCTGCCGGATTTCCTGATCGCCAGCCCGCACGATCACTTCGCAATTCAAGCCGCTGACGCGACCGAGCAGGGCCTCACCGGTCGCTTCAATTTCAAACGCGATTACTTTGGAATCCTTCGTGAGGATCGGCAGCGGTTCGATAACACTCACACCTTTGGGCAGGCCCAGCAGTTTGACGCGGGCTTCGCCCTCGAACGGGCTTTTGTGGTTGACGAGCCAGACGTACTTCTTGCGTTCGCCGCGCCGGACGCTTTCCGGCTGACTCGCCAGTTCGACATACGGTTCGGCGACGGTCAGGTTGACGATCTCCGAGGAGACACGAACTCGTCCAGTGCCGAGATAACCATCGATGTCTTCTCGCATCGTGCTAGCGATAACGACGATCGGCCAAGTGCCGAGCGGTGCTCCCGTTTCAGCGGAGATGCGAAGCAATGCTTCGATTTCTCCGGTCGGAATCGTGGCGGTGGGGGGACGACCGACACCCGGTGGCATCCAGTCGCACTGGAATTCGACCGGCTCGTCAAAGCCCTTCCGCCGTGTGATCTTCACCGGGATGGCGAGTTCACCACCGCGCACGAGCGTGACCTTCGGAGCCGCGATTTGGATGGAAAAAGGCGGCGGATCGGTGACCGCGAGGACGTAACGATCCAGACGAACGGTGCGCGAGGCGTCTCCACCGGAATGATTGAGGAACGGGATGTTTTGTTGCGACGAACTGAAGAGCTTCTGCAACGGATCGACCGGCCGCGCTTCGAGCGTGATGATCGCGGTGCCGGGCGAAGCGGACTCGTCGGAGACAAACTGCACCGGCCAGAGCGATAGGCCCGCAGGGACTCGCGGAGTCACCAGTCGCACTCCGGCAGGGAGTCCGTGCGCGACGAGTTCCAGCTCCCCGCGAAACGTACTCCCCTGGCCCTGCGACAAATTCACGTTGATCGTCCACCGATCCCCCCGTGGCACCGCGATGCCGCTGGTCCGAACGCACTCCATCCAGTCGAACGCCGTGCTGGCGAGGTACGTGTGGACCGAGTTCTGCACCGGCTCGACTTCGATACGGTAGACACCGGTGGGACCGCCCGAGCCACCTTGATCCGCGATCTCCAAGACGTAGTCACCGTCTGCCTTCGGCTCCCAAATCACGGACGGGTCGAGGATCTCCTTCAGCCCGCCACGACTGCGGAACGAGGTTCCGAAAATATCGCGATCAGGTAGCTGAGAATCATCCGCCTCAAGCTCGGCCGGTCCCGGCTGGTCCGACGAGTCGATCGGGTGGAGGCGAATGATCGGATCGATCGGCGAACCGAGCGTCGATGCGAACACGCGAATCAGCAGCCGCTCGCTCTTCTTCACTGTCAGCCGAAACCGATCGGTGTCGCCCGGTTCATTGATGATCCCGTTCAACGCGACCGGGATTTGAGGGACTCGGGTATCGACCGCCGCCGAATCTTCCAGCAGGTTCGCATGGGAACTGGCTCGCAAAAGCAGTGACGACGGTCCATCGCCAAAGTACTCGAACGTCCCGTTGGACGGTGGAATCGCGATCGTTTCCACGAGTTCGCCGAGCGGGTCGCCAATCAGCGTAATGCTCTGCTTGGTCCCCGCCTGACCGCCTGCCGGATAGGCGGCGAGCGGCCGACGATTCGTGCCGATGTGAACGCAGTAAGTGTGGTCCGCCGGGACAAACACCGAACGCCGCACCTCCACAAACGCCACGCCGTCACGCGGAACTTTCACCGCGATCATGGGGTCTTGCAGGTGTTGCGGATTGTCGTCGTTCGAGGCCAACTCACGGCCGGCATCGTCCAGAATACGCAAGGCGAGGTCGTACTCGGAGCCTGCGTAATGCACGTCGGCGATGCGCACCGAATCGACTTCGACCGACAATCGCTGTCCCGCCTTGACCGGCACGCGGTACATGTCGATGTCGCCGCGATTGCTCGATCCGGCACGACCCAGCACCGTGACGTTGGGAGGAACGGGAAGAGCCTGCTCGATCGTGTCATTCGTGTTGTAGCCCTGCTCATTTTCATTCACGACATCGAACGGTGTGACCTGAAACGTGCCCAGCGATGTGATCTCGGTGGCGGTGCGAATCCGAAACGGATGTTCGCCCAGAGGGCAATCCGTCGCGATCTCGAACCGGCAGCGAAACTGCTCCTCAATCCGACCGCCGTGTGCCGTGCCGATTGCCTGTGGCAACTTCGGCAGAGCTTCAATCCCAACCGCTCGAATGCCAGGTCGGAAGAAGGCGACCTCGCGCGCATCCTTCAGGCACATCCCCTGAACCGTGACCTCAACCGTCGTTCCTCGTTGAGCAACACGCGGTGAGACTCGTTCGATGTGGACCAGCATGGCCCCGGCGTACGCACTCGTGGCGAAGACGAGCAGTAGGAAGGAGGTGAGGAGATGGGGAGTGAGGGAGTGGGAATCATGAGGACGCACACTCCTTCTTGCCGTGTTGATGCCGTTCAGTCTCTGCTCTGTCGATTTGATATTCATCGCGCGTTTCGTCACTCCCCTACTCCTCATCTCCCCAACTCCCGCACTCCCCGGCTCAACCCAACAGCGCCTTCGCCAGCTTCCCTTCCTTGATGATCTCAATCGGTCGCGTGCCGAATGCGATCAGTTCCTTATCAGCGTCGATGCCCAGTTGGTGGTAGATCGTAAAGAGCAGGTCTTCGAGCGGGACGGCGTCTCGCGACGGTTCAGCGGCGGTCGCGTCGCTGGCACCGTGGATCAGTCCCGGAGCGAATCCGCCGCCAGCCAACAGCAACGAATAGACTCTGGCCCAGTGATCACGACCGCTCGTGGCGTTCACTTTGGGAGTGCGACCGAATTCGGTTGTCACCCAGAACAGCGTGGTCTCCAACAGGCCACGTTGGGCGAGGTCGGTGACCAGCCCCGCAATGGCATGGTCCAACGCCGGCATCTGATCGAGACAGTCCTTTTTGACATCCACGTGCGAATCCCATGCGCCATAGGTCACCGTGACGAACCGAGTCCCCGCTTCGACGAGCCTGCGCGCGAGGATCAGTCGCTCGGCCAACCCTTTCGGATGGAACTGGTTGTCTGGTCCTCTCAAGCCCACGACATCGCGGCCGTAGAGTTGGAAGGTCTCTTCGGTTTCACCATCGAGCGTGAAGGCCCGCTGAGCCTGAGACGACGTGAGCAGCGTGTAGGACCGCTTGTAGAAGTCGTTCATCGTGTCGAGCGTGGTGGGATCAGCCTCCAACTTGCGGATGCGCTGTTCGACGATTTGGCGAGCCGTCTGTCGTCGGCTGAAGCGTTCGGTGGAAACACCTTCGGGGATCGAAAAATCTCGCACCTTGAAGCCGCGTTGTCCGGGGTCGGCGTTGAGATCGAACGGCCCGAACGTGCTGCTGAGAAAGCCGGTCGTCCCCGCGAAGCTGTGGTTGTTCGGGATCGCAATGTAGGGAGGCAAATCACCGCGACCTCCCAGTTCATGCGAGACGATCGAACCCATCTGCGGAAAGTCGATGACGGCGGTCGGCGTGTAGCCGGTGAAGAGGTGATAAGTCGCCAATTGATGATCGGGGATGCGCCCCACCACGCTACGGACCACGGTGACCTGATCGGCAATGGCAGCGGTCTTCGGAAAATTGTCGCTGAAGACATCACCGTTCTTCGTCTTCACGACGCCGAACGAACCGCGGTACTCAATGGGAGCTTCCGGCTTGGGGTCGAACGACTCCTGCTGCGGCATGCCTCCCCCCAAATGGAGTTGGATCACGCTCAGAGCTTTGGGTTGAAGCTGCTTGGCTCCCGCCGCCGTGAAGGCGTCTTCGCTCCGTGCTTCCAGACGCAGCATGTCGCCCAGCGACAGGCCGAGTGCCCCAACCACACCGGCCTGAACCGCCTGGCGTCGTGACAACATCCCACGAAATCCGGCGCAGCCACGACGGTCGGCAGCGATCTGGTGAGTCTGCGACTGGTACATCAAAAGGTTCCCGGAAAGGCAATTGTTCGAGTTCAATATTTGGCCAGCAGTTCGGACGGCAAGGCAATTTGCTCAGTCTACTTTGTCGTCACATCGTCGGCGACTTAGGAATGAGACCGAAATGACATCCCTAATTCACGGGGCCAACTGAAGCATTTGCCTCGTTATATACCTTGCGCGGCCCAAACTGAGTCGTTTAACCGCGTGGGAATCCCCCCCGACTTGGGTAGCTCCTCCTTCCTCTCTCCCCTCGGCGGGGAGGGAACCAAACCGAGAATCGAGAAGTAATTGCGCCCCCCCGTTCCTGAGTTCTACAGCGGACGTTGGTCGCTTCCAGACGTTCGCCTCTAAGAGACTGCGCCAAATTCGTTGGAAGCATTGATCTCAGTTGAGCGTCACCGGCATTCCGGAGAGTAGAACTTTTCTAGTCACGTCACTCCGACTCTCACCAGAAGAGAGGGAGCAGTGCAAAACCGGGATACCGGTCACACCCCGTTCAGTTCGGCACCAAGGCCACTGTTCGGCACGGCTGGCTCTGGTTGAAATACGATGGCAGGAACCAGATACTCCGTCCCGCGTAGCTCATTTCTCAAGGGTCACAACCAGGATGCCAGAACATGAAGAGTCGTTTGTTTTCGATGACGTTGACGGTCTTGCTCGGCCTCGCCGCGCCGATGGTGGCGGCGGACAAAGTTCAGCCCGTGCGGATGGGCTGCGGGATCATGACGTTTGATACGGTTCCCGGTTGGGGACTCGGAGAAGACGGCAGATCGGTGCTGGGATCGACTCACGGCGGTGTGGTCGTCGATAAGGCCGGGAGCGTTTACACGAGTTCAAGCTTGGGCATCTTCGTCTTTTCGCCCGAAGGCAAAGTGATCCGCAAGTTCTTGGGTGACAACTACTCGAACATTCACGATCTGGAGATTCGCGCGGAAGGGGACGCCGAGTTCCTTTACGGTGCCCGCAACGCTGCGGGTGAAGGGATCAAGGTCCATGCCGAGACCGGTGACATCGTGTTGAAGTTGGGCATCCCTGCCGAGTCGGGTTTGAACCTGACCAAGTGGAGTCCCACCGCGATTACGGTCGCGCCCAACGGCGATATTATTTTGGCCGACGGTTACGCCAGCAACGTCATCTTCAAGTTCGACAAGACCGGCAAATACTTGAAGCACTTCGGAGTCAAAGGAAACGGCCTGAAGGAATTCAACATTGCACACGGCATGACGCTCGATACGCGCTACGATCCTCCACTTCTGCTGATCTGCGACCGCAACCACACCCCGAAGGGACGTCTGCTGCACTACAGTCTCGAAGGGGAATACATCGACGAAGTCGTGACGGGACTCGGAATGCCGACCTCGGCCGCTGTTCAAGGTGACTATGTTTCGGTCCCGGACCTGCACGGTCGAGTCGTCATCCTCGACAAGAGCAACACGATCATGGCCGTCCTCGGTCACAACGCCAATCCGGCCACGCGCGGGACCAATAATGTCCCGCAAGACAAGTGGATCGAGGGTGTCTTCAGCGGCACGCACGGCTCTTACTGGGACAAAGATGGCAACCTCTACGTGCAAGACTGGAACCTCTCGGGCCGCATCATGAAACTGGTGCGAGTCAAGTAGCCGACGCCGTCGATTAGTTTGGTCGGTCCATGTCAGACAGGAGTTGATGGCTTTTCCAGAGCGATCAACTCCTGCTGCCATTTCGTGTGAGCGAACACGCTGTTGAAAAACGTAGAACAGGCGGCTCTACGGTGCCCTGTTCATCATCTGTATTCCGGCCCTGCCGCCCTTGCGATTCTCCGTTCTATACCTCACGCGGCGGAAAATGAGGTGTCGAGAGATCAGCCGGAACGCGCTAGCGTCTGGTTCGGAATTCAATCATCTCTCAAACCGGACGCTAGCGCGTTCCGGCTGATTGGGTGAGACGCATTCTCCGCCGCGCGAGAAATAATTTTGCAGCGACTCCCGCACACGAACGATCTCAGCCAACCTCAACCATCACCGGATTGCGGGCATCGCCTGCGTCAACCTCGCCAGGAGCGATGCACATGAAGATTGCCAATCTGCTTCCCATTGTCGTGCTTTTTGTCATGCACAGTGGGGTTGCTCCGCTGGCACGGGCGGCCGACTCACTGCAAGTCGGCGTGGCTGAGACGGACATCACGCCGCCCGTCGGCTTTCCCATGGCGGGCTATTACCACGAGCGATTGGCTGAGGGGACGATTGATCCACTCAAAGCGAAGGCCATCGTCTTTCGTGACATCCGCGTGAACGGTAACGCGAGCAGTGAGACCAGCGCGGCACTCGTCGTCTGCGACTTGATCGGCATCGCCACGGACCTCTCGCAGGCGATCCGTCAGCGAGCATCCGAAAAGACCGGCATTCCGGTGTCGAACATCGTGATCTCTGGCACTCATTCGCACACCGCGCCCGACTACATGAAGGAGCTGTATCTGAAGCTTGGCCGCGAGAACCAGCAACCGTTGCGAGCCTCGTACATCGAACAGCTCATCAGCGGCCCCGTGGACGCGATCGTGAAGGCTCACGCCGCCGCCAAACCCCTGACGTTGGAGTGCGGTTCGGCGACGCAGTCCATCCCCGTCTCATTTAACCGCCGCTCGGTGATGCGCGATGGCAGCGTCCGCACGTGGATGAGTCACGATCATCCCGATGTCGTTCGTGCGGCCGGGCCGATTGATCCCGAGATCGCGTTGCTTACGATGCGGGATAACGCAGGCCAGCCGCTCGGTGTACTAAGCAATTTCGCGTTGCATCTCGACACCGTCGGCGGCATGAAGTGGAGTGCCGACTACCCGTACTTCATCGAGCAGACGCTGCGCAAAGCAGCCGGTTCGGACGTGATCTCGCTCTTCGGAACCGGTTGCTGCGGAGACATCAATCACGCCAATCCGCGTAGCAAGGAACGCAACAAGGCTGACTTCATCGGCAACGCGATTGGTCAGTCGATTCAATCTCAACTCGGCCAATTGAAGCGGCTCGAACGGACGGACCTCGCCGTCCAATCGCGCGTCGTTCGGTTGCCGCTGCAAGATGCGACGCGGGATGAAGTCGCCAATTCAATCAAGGTCTTGGATCAGGCCGCGCGCAAACAGCCGGTTGAATTCCTCGATCACGTCACCGCGTACAAGAAGCTGATGCTCGATCACTTCCGCCATCGCGAGCCTCATGCCAACGCGGTCGATCACATCACGTGGGGACTCAGCCGTTCGTTGGCCGGTGTCGGCGAAACGCTCCCTGTGGAAGTCACCGTGATGACACTCGGCCGCGATGTCGCCATCGTCTGCCTGCCCGGTGAAGTCTTCGTCGAACTGGGCCTCGCCATCAAACAAGGCTCACCCTTCCGCACCACGCTGGTCATCGAACTCTCGAACTGTGTCGAGACCATCTACGTTCCAAACCGCGCGGCCTATGCAGGCGGGAGCTACGAAGTGACGAACTCCGCCCTACTGCCGGGCGGCGGTGAGCTGCTCGTTGAAACGGCTCTCAGCCTGCTGCGTGAGGCGGCGACCAACTCCGCGAGTCAACCTGCGGTCCCAACACAAAAATGAAGTTGCCGTGCGAGAAGCGGCGTCCCGATCAGAGTGCTTCCGTTCGCACGGTCTTCAGCTCAAACGCTCACAGACGACTCATCGAATTCCGCGTGAGGGCTTGGATTCGTTCTGTTCCGACAGTGCCTCGTAGAACTGTTTCACAAGGTGTTCGTACTTCGGGAGCATGCGTTCGCCGTAGGTGTTGAGAAGTTGGTCTCTCAGATGCGGTGGGAGATGACCCCAGACATCGATCTCCAGCTTTTTCTTGCGAGCCGCCTCGGCTGCCGCTTTGCGTTCGGCATCGGATCGTTCGTCCGAGCCTTCCGCGTCTTTGCGTTCCTTGCCACCTTGTTCGCCGCCGTTGCCTTGGGCCTGCTGTTTCGGAGAGCCTCCCTTGGGCTGGCCTTTGCCACCACCACCGGCTCGTTGTTGGCGATTGTTTCCGCCCTCGCCTGATTTGGATGAGCCGCCTCCGGAACTGCCTCCGCCTCCGCCACCACCGTTCGGCGGTGGGTTTTGAAGCTGCTTGATGAGTTCATCAAGATCGCGAATGACCTGCACTTGAACCTGGGTCGTCTCATCGCCGGTCTGTTTGCCGCCGAGCTTGTCGCTTGCCGAACGCATCCCCTTCGCCACGCGATCGAACTTGTCCTCTTGCTTCTCAGGCTTCGCTTGTCCCGGCTGCTCTTCGACTTCTTTGAGCAGTTCCTTCGAGAGCTTGTCGAGCAGCGAAGGTTCCTGCGGTGGATCGGCTTTGGTGGGCGGTTCATCGTCGGCGAACGAGATGCCACGCAGCGCGAGGGCGATCACGACGACCAGCCACAGAGGTAATTTGTAGGAAGGGCACTCTTGCCCGTCCGTCTTGGTTTTCTCTCGCATCAAAAAAAGAGGACGGGCAAGAGTGCCCTTCCTACGACAATAAAACTTCATTCGACCTTCCCCTTTCGTGGCTTGTCGTCGTCCAGGAGTTTGTCCAAGTCGAGCGGCTTGTTGAGGTCCAGCGGCTTCGCCTTGGAGTCGCCCGGCTTGGCATCACTCTCGTCGCCGTCGGCCTTGGGTTTGGAATCGTCATCCATGTCGGGTTGGCTTTGCAAAAACTTGACGACCATGTTGCGAGTCAGCTCGGCCAGTTCGTCCTGTTCGAGGGCGAGTTGCTCCAACTCCGCAGCCGCTTCCGCTGGCAGCTTTCCAGCTTTGTCTCGCAATGAATTCAGCAGCCGCGTGCGTTCGAGATACTCTTCTTGCAGCAGCTTGAGCATTTTCAGTTGGGCGATCTGAGGTAGGGCATCACCCGGAGGACCGGCTTGTTCCGGCTTCGGTTTCTCGTCGTCACCGGGCTGCTGCTCGGGAGGCATCGGCGGCGGCTCTGACTTTTTCGGATCGAGCTGCTCATCCTGCTTGAGGACCGTGAGTAGGCTTTCGATTTTCTTGGCGGCGTCTCGTTCGAGAGCCTGTGTCGGCGCATCAGTTTGCTTTTCACCGAGTCGATCGACGGCGAGCTTCAAGCTGCGAGACGTGCGTCGCAGGACCAACGCAAAGACTTCCGCAACCGAGAGCGATTTCTCCATCCGTTCGGCTTCGGTCAGCAACGCCCGTTCGGTCTCGGCGAGATCGCGCAGTGATTTGAGTTGGGCGCGGCTGAGGCTCCCCTTTGCCAGGCGCTCGGCCTCCAAGCGTTCGGTCTCGGCGATGACCGACTGCTGCCGCGCGAGCAACGCCTTTAACTCGTCCTCGATCTTTTCGAGCTGTTCGACCGCGAGCTTCTCCTGCGCGATCCGCTTCTCCAATGCGAGGTCTCGCTCGACCTGTTCGATGTCGTCCACGACTTGCTGCATCTCCTCGGCAGCTTCGTCCGCCTGTTCGGGGTCTTGCAGTTGCTCGTTGATTTTGTCGAGCCGTTCCTTCGCACGAGCCGCCGCGTCGGCGGGCTGACGCAGTTGCAGTCGCTCCAGTTTGCGTTCGGCTTGCGCCAGCTTCTCGCCCAGTTTCTGTTGTCGCTGCCGCAGTTGTTCGAGCTGCTCGCGGCGCTCGGCGGAATCGGGCTGACCTGCCGCCTGTTGCGTCTGCTCCATCAAATCGGACTGTTCCTTGCGGAGCGTCTCAAACTCCTGCTGTGCCTGCTCGACTTGTTTGATGAGTTGCTCGACATCGTCGGTCGGTTCGCGTTTGAGTTGCCGATCCAGATCGCGCAAGTCTTGCAGCGCCTGCTGCTGCGTCTGCGAGGCGGCTCCCATTTTGTTGTCGGCGATGTCGGAGGCCGCCTCACGCAACTTGCCAGCCGTTCCGTCGTTCGTGAGTTCGTCGCGAGCCTCTTCAAATCGTTCGGCCGCGTCGGGATCGCGCGGCTTAAGACTCCCAGCCGTCTGATCGAGTTGCTTGCGGAACTGCTCGACTTGCTCGGCCAGCTTCCTTTGTTTCGCCGCCAGCTTCCCGAGGTCGGCTTTCTCTTGCGGTGAGAGTTCCGCACTGGACTTGGTCAGCGTTTGTTGCCCGAGATCGGCCGATTCTTTTTGTACCTGTTCCTGCTCGGCGATGACGGCTTTCAGTTCGCGCGAGACATCGCGCCGGTCGCGCCATTCGGCCAACAGGTCCTGCAACTCTTGCAGCGTCTCGACCGTTTGCTGTTGCCGAGTTTGAGCGTCTTTCAATGACGAGACGAGAGCCGGTTGAGGAGGCAACTTGTCCGTAGGATGGGCACTCTTGCCCGTCCCGTCTTTCTCTGTCGAATCATTAGAACTGCTCTTCTCTTCAGGCGGACGGGCAGGAGTGCCCATCCTACTGGCTTGCTCCTCCGCTTCTTTCGCCGCCCGTGTCAGCGACCGTTCGATCTCGGGAAACTGGTCGCGACCGAGTCGGGTCAATTCCTCGACGATGCGGTCGAGCCGGCGCTGTGTCTCGGCGTCGTCGAGCTTGTTGGCTTGGAACTCCTCTTGAAGTTGTTTGGCTTGAGACTGCACGCCGTCGGCGGGGTGAGTCAGTCTCGACGCAGCCTGTCGCTGATCGAGTTCGATCCGCTGCAACTGGTCGAGGTCCTGCGGACGGAGTTCGCCCGCCGTGTCGAGTTGCGTTTGGAGTTCCGTCGTTTGCTGCTCGGCCCGTTGTTGGAGCGAGGCCGCTTCTTGAAGGTCTTCGAGCAACTCGCCAACTCGCCCCGCCAGTTCTTTTTGCTTGTCCTCTTTCGAGACGATTAGGATCGTGCGCGGAGTGCTGCGACCGACGTGGCCTTCTGGCGTGAGGTCGTAGTCGTCGGTCGCTTCGGCTCGAAACACAATGCGACTACCGGGCTGAAGCTCCAAGTCGGCGAGCTTCCAGATGTACTCGGGCGTCAGCGACGTGGCTGCGGGCGAATCGTCTGTAACCACAGCCAATGAGATCGACTTCGGAGTAGCGTCGTCGTTGAGTTGGTACGCCAGACGAACTTCGCGCAGACCGAGGTCATCCTTGGCGAGGACCTTCACCGTCAGTTCTGCATCGGGCGCGAGCTGTACATCGGCGACGGGAGACTCGATCATGACCTCGGGAACCAGATCGGCCAGACCTCGCAGTTCGTAACGTGGCGCCTCACGATCAGTGAACCCGGCCGTGTCGGTCAGCTCGAACCAGTACGCGGTGACGCCCGGTTCGGTGATCGCGAACTCCGCCGTGAACGACTGACCATCGGGACCGATGCTCAATGGAATCGCGGCCTTGTCGCCGATACGCAGATTGGCGGATTTCAATAGCGTGTCGGCGCGGCCCGTCGCTTCGATCTTCGTGCCGAGCAGTCCCTGGACATGGCCGACTCCCGGTGGAAGGTCTTCGACCGGGCGATGCGAATACTTCGGCGGCGCGATACGGACTTGCAACTCGTCGAGCGTTGGTGGCTGCACGACTTCGACGCGAACGAACAACATCGCGTCATCGTCGCCGCCAGTCGCACGAAATTCGAGCGGCCCGCGCGCGGCGACCCAACTGATGACGGCGGCGTCGTGAGCGCGACCTTTCTCGTCACGGATCGTCGTTTGACGGAGCGCCTCGCGCGACGGTTCGGCTTCGTTGCCGAGGCGATGCTCGAACCAGACTCGCTCGGGCAGGCGGCCTCGTTTGCTGATGACGTACAGTTCCAGCGTGTCGCCGCGCGCGATGAGCAGCGGCTGGTCGGGAGCCTGAACCACCGGCGACAGGTCGGGCCGGACGAGGCGCAGGTCAAACTGACGCGGCCACGGCACGTCGGCGAACGGAAACATCAGCCTCTGGACCGACGTGGCCGCCTCCAACGGATGCAGCATGACCACCGTGGCGACAACCGCCATCAGGATCGAACCGGCAATCGTCACGCGCTGGACGACCTTCGTTTCGACAATGTCACTCGGTTCGATCTGCTCCAGATCGTGCAGGGCTTGGCCGACGACGGCGCGTTGAAGTTCGGGCGATCCCGATTTCTCATCGAGCTTGTGTTGCAGGAACTCGACCGCGCTGAGAACTCGTCCCTGAAGTCCGGGAAAGCGGCGTTCGATGCGCGACGCGAGAAACGTCGTTCCCAGCGGTTGCATGAGCGGCAAGATTAGTTGTCGCCACAGCATCGCCCCGGAACCGGCCAGCAGAGCGAGGCCAATCACCAACCTCAGGCCGGAGTCGTCGAGGTGGATCAGCCAGTCGAGCATCCCTGACACGAGCAGTCCACCAAACAGCACGAGCACCGTCCACGAGAGTCCCGACACCCACGTCAGCAACCGCACGCGGCCGCGCAGGTCCGACAGGTGCTCGGCAACGATGATCTCTTCGCGCGACTGATCGCGATTCGGACGCATGGCAGTTCCTTTGTCGTAGGGCAGGCTTCCAGCCTCCCCGTCGGTGTTCACGGACTCGCGCAGGAATGAGTTTCGCCTTTCACGGGTCCACCTAAGGCCGTTGCTCGTTTAACCGCGTGACCCACGCCCCGCGAGTGACTCGAAGCAGCAGGCCCAAACCTCAAGATCGCGCCGCCCGTGGCCCACGCGGTTAATCGTCTCACTTCGATCCTCGCACGGGATAATCCTGAGCCGATCCTGCGGTGTTTCACGGGCAAGTTGGAAACCTGTCCCACGAGTCGCGAGATTCTACTCGTCGTCTCCAATGAACGATATCATCCGTCACGAAGCCTGCCGCATCCGAAAGCCGTCGCCTGTTGGTTGTCACAATGGATTCTCGCGTTGACATAACCAAGCTGGTAATCGGCGCGGATTGGAATGTGAGTCATGGAATGACTCGCCTACGTAGCTCAGTCATTTCATGACGGAGATTCATTGTGCGGGCGACCACCAAGTAATGACTGTCCCCAACGTGAGACGTTCCCTGTGACCGCTGCCTTGAACTCCGCCAACGATTCGATGATTCCACTGCGCGAGGCGTTGCTCCACTACTGGGGCTACGATTCGTTTCGACCATTGCAGGCGGAGGCGATGCGTGCCGTGGTCGAGCAGCGTGACTCGGTCGTCGTGCTGCCGACAGGAGGCGGAAAGTCGATCTGTTTTCAGGCCCCTGCCGTGACGATGCCGGGGCTGGCGGTTGTGGTTTCGCCGCTGATCTCGCTGATGAAGGATCAGGTCGATGCGCTGATCGAATGCGGGATTCCCGCAGCGGGTGTGAACAGTTCGCTGCCGCCGCGTGAACTGCTGCGTGTGGCCGAACGGGTGCGAAAGGGCCAGTTGAAACTGCTCTACGTCGCGCCGGAGCGGCTCTGCACCGAAAAGATGCTCGCGTTTCTCGATGACGCCCAGGTATCGTTCTTCGCGATCGATGAAGCCCACTGCATCAGCGCGTGGGGCCATGACTTTCGGCCCGAGTACCGGATGCTGAAACAACTGCGAGCGAGATTCCCCAAGGCGGGCGTTCACGCTTACACCGCCACCGCCACGCAACAGGTTCGCGACGACATCATCCAGCAGTTGGGGCTGCGAAACGCCGAGCAACTGGTCGGCTCGTTCGACCGGCCGAATCTGGTCTATCGCGTGGTCAGGAAGAGCGAGATCCTCAAGCAGGTGCGTCAGGTCATTGACTCGCACCCCGGTGAGTCAGGGATCGTCTACTGCATCTCACGGCGCGAGGTCGATGACATCGCCGACGCGCTTCGTCGAGCGGGCTACAAGGCGCGGCCCTATCACGCGGGCTTGTCCGATTCCGATCGGCATCAGCATCAGGACGAGTTCCTCAATGACAAGATTGAGATCGTCGTGGCCACGGTCGCGTTCGGAATGGGGATCGACAAATCGGACGTGCGGTTCGTGGTCCACACCGGTGCGCCGAAGTCGATTGAACACTATCAGCAGGAAACGGGACGAGCAGGACGTGACAGTCTCGATGCCGACTGCTGGCTGTTTTGGACCGTGGCCAACTTCATCACGTGGCGGAAGATGCTCAGCGATCTGCCTGCCGATGCGTACAGACAATCGGATGAGAGCCTGCGTTCGATGGAACGCTTCTGTAACGGAGTCGTCTGTCGTCATAAGTCTCTGGTGGAACACTTCGGCCAGAGTTATGTCGGTGACAACTGCGGCGCGTGCGATGTCTGTCTGGAGCAACTCGAACTGATGGGAGAGTCGAAAGTCCTCTCGCAAAAAATTCTGTCGTGTGTCGTGCGGCTGAAGGAGAGTTTCGGTGCGGGCTACGTCGCGCAGGTTCTCACCGGCTCGCAAGAGGCCCGCATCATGGACAGCGGACACGATCAATTGAGTACATACGGACTGCTGAAGGAGCAC
>JAYTXB010001000.1:0-2420 GCA_043743205.1 Schlesneria sp. | reverse complement strand
CCAGGAGCGGCTGATTTTGCCGCCTCTTCAACAGCCCAAGTCCCGGTCACCACGCCTGCCACCACACCGAGTGCGGCCAACCCACGTGCCCAGTTGCGACCTCGCCAATACTGCGGACGCATTGCTTGTGTTGTTTGAATCGTTCGATTTCCCATGAGACAACTCCGTTGAATTCTTCCGTATTCCAAGACCGTCCGATGCAACTCACAGCACGATTGACTTCGATCATCCGCCCATGGATCTGCCCGTGGTTCGGGTGATTTCACGCGGTCTCAATCTATCGTCTGCCAAGGCACCTCGGACGCAGCACGACACCGACCCGACCAACCGGATCAATCGTCGCACTTCTCAATCCCCGCTAGGCAGGGAGTACTTCGCCAATTCGGCCCAATCCGCAAAGTCGCTTTGACCGGCGCAGTCTACTGGCAGGCAGGAGGCGATTCAATCAGGTGTCACGAGGCGCGGTCGAACACCATTCATTGAAATTCGTGACCGCACTCCAACAGGGATCGCTTGCTCCACCACACTGACTTTCTGATCCGAGCAACCCTACGTATCCTTTCGTTCCGCATCCGTTCACTCTTCAAGGCTCCAGTTCAAGGCTCTCGAAACATGTCGCTCGATTTGTCACGGCGAGGCTTCTTCGCCGCTTCTGCTGCTTCTCTGGCCGTTGCCGCGACCGCCGTTCAGGCACAAGACACTAAGCGTGCGTCAGGTGGAGAGCATCCGTTTCGGTACTGCCTCAACACGAGCACGATTCGTGAGTGTCAGTACCAAGGAAAAAAGGTCGATGCCGTTTCGGAGATCGAGATCGCGGCGAAGGCGGGCTACACCGGGATCGAGCCGTGGATTCGATCGCTCGATAACTACACGAAGGGCGGTGGTTCGCTTTCTGACCTGCGGAAGCGGATCGCCGATGCGGGGCTGACCGTCGAGAGCGCGATCGGCTTCGCCGCCTTTCTGCACGAAGACGAGGAGCAGCGGAAGAAGGGTCTCGAAGAAGCCAAGCGGTGCATGGGTCTGGTGCGCGAGATCGGTGGCGAACGGTTGGCCGCTCCTCCCGTCGGTGTCACCGACAAGACTGGCCTCGATCTGTTGCAACTGAGTGAGCGGTATCGCGCGTTGTGCGAGGTCGGACAACAAGAAGGTGTCTTTCCACAGCTCGAACTGTGGGGCTTCTCAAAGACATTGGCCCGACTCGGCGAAGCGGCCTTCGTCGGGATTGAGGCGGCGCACCCGAAAGCCTGCTTCCTGCTCGATGTCTATCACATTTACAAGGGAGGCTCGGATTTTGAGGGCTTGAAGATGTTCGCCGGTCGGCGGATGTACAACTTCCATGTGAACGACTATCCCGCAGAACCGCCTCGCGCCACGATCAACGACGCCGCGCGAGTCTACTGCGGCGATGGTGTCGCTCCATTAACCGACATCTTCCGCACCCTGCGCGACAACGGCTATCGCGGCGTGTTGTCTCTGGAACTGTTCAACCCGAATTACTGGAAGCAGGACGGACTCGAAGTGGCGCAGACCGGCTTGGAAAAAACCAAAGCCGCCGTCGCGAAGGCGTTCGCGTAACGTCGTCCCGTGAAGACGCGGAGATGCTCACCCAGCTTGAGAGTGTCCATGGTTGTCTTCATCCGTGCTCCGGTCCTGCCATCCGTGCGATCAAATCAAATTCAGTGAGATCGCACGGATGGCAGGACCGGGGCACGGATGAGAGATCGGGTGATGTTGACCGATGCCTCACATCGCAAACTGATCTCGGTTGATCGCAACTTGTCCTCGACGAGAATCACGAGCGGCCTCACTCCAGCCGCAGCCATGTCGCCTTGAGGTACTCGCTCTCCGGGCAGTTGGTCGCGATGGGGTGATCGGCGGCGGCTCCGGTCTGGCCGATGATCTGGACCCGCCGACCGACTTCCGGCGCGGCACACACGATTTTCGTGAACTCCGCCCGATCCAGCAGCCCCGAGCAACTGCATGTGAGCATCATGCCGCCCGGTGCGACGAGTTGCATCGCCAGCCGATTGAGGTCGTAGTACTTATGCTTCCCTTCTTCAAACTCGTCGCGCGACCGGATCAGTTTGGGTGGGTCGAGGACAACCACGTCGTATTTCTTGCCGTTCCGCAACATGTCGCGCATGTAGGCGAAGATGTCCGCTTGGACGATGTTCGGCTTCACCCGATTCAGCTTCGCGTTCTCTCTCGCCAGAGTGGCCGCGTCCTCATCGAGCTCCACGCCGGTTGCTTCGGCCGCGTTGCCCAGCCGCATCGCTTGAATGGCGAAGCCACCCGTGTAGCAACAGAGGTCCAGCACCGATTTCCCCGCACAGCATTCGGCCAATCGCTTCCGGTTCTCGCGCTGATCGCAATAGAAACCGGTCTTGTGACCGCTGACGAAGTCGATGCGGAACTGTGTG
>JAYTXB010000999.1:0-2465 GCA_043743205.1 Schlesneria sp. | reverse complement strand
CGCGTCAAAGGCCCTCACCGTGCGAAGAGTCAAAAAGACTTCGCGGCGGGAAGGCCCTGCTAGACGGCGGTCTGAGATCGTGGCGGGGCATGTTGGCTGCTTGTCGTTCAGTCTTAGCGATTTTCTTGGTGAGCCGGGCGGGGTCAACTCCCGGACTCTTCATTCACAGGCAGGAAAGAACCCGGGGCCTCACGGCACCCGGCTCACCTGTCTTTGAGTTGTGACGCGTCACACTTCATTCGCCATTTCATGCAGCACGGCGCTAATCACCGCGCAGCCCTCGTCCACCTGCTCTGGCGTGATGTTGAGCGGTGGGAGGAGCCTGATGACAGTGTCGTGCGTTGCGTTGATGAGGACTCCTCGTTCCATGCACTTGCCGACGGCGGGTGTCGCCGCGATCGAGAGTTCCACGCCGACCATCATGCCGCGCACTCGCAGATCCTTGATGATTGGGAGTTCTGCTTTGAGCTTCGCGAAGTGGCCTCGAAAGCGTTCGGCCATCTTCTGACAGTGGGCGAGCAGTCCTTCCTCTTCGATGGTCTGAATCGTGGCGATGCCCGCTGCCATCGCGAGCGGATTGCCGCCGAAGGTGCTCGCGTGCATTCCCGGGCGCAGGCTGGGGGCGATGTGATCGCGACAGACAAACGCGCCGCAGGCGACTCCCGCCGCGAGGCCCTTCGCCAGCGTCATGATGTCCGGCTGGACTCCCGAATGCTGGTAACCGAACCACTGTCCGGTTCGCCCGAGGCCCGTTTGGACCTCGTCGAAAATGAGCAGCATCCCGCGTTCATCGCACAGTTGTCGCAGGCCCTTCAGAAACGATTCGTCAGCGATGTTGACGCCCCCTTCGCCCTGAACCGGTTCGAGCAGGATCGCGCACGTTTCGTCATCGACAAGCTGCCGCACAGCCTCCAAATCGTTGTAGGGTGCGTAGCGAAAGCCCGGCAGCAGCGGGCCGAGTCCCTCATGATACTTCGGCTGAGCGGTCGCCGTCACCGAGGCATACGTCCGTCCGTGAAAGCCGTTCGTGAATGAGATGACTCGATATTTCGACGGCTTCCCGCCCACACCGCTCGCGTGCAACCGAGCCAGCTTGATCGCACCTTCATTCGCCTCCGTCCCGCTGTTCGCGAAGAAAGCCTTGCCAAATGAGCGAGTACAGATCGCCTCGGCGAAGTTCCCCTGAGCCTCGGTGAACCACGTGTTCGGGACGTGGATCAGATGCTCGATCTGCTTCTGCACCGCCTTCACGACCTTCGGCGGACAATGCCCCAGAATGTTGCAGCCCCATCCGGGGAAGAGGTCGAGGTAACGTTTTCCCTCGGCGTCCCACACGGCTGTTCCCTCACCGTGAACGATGCAGACGGGATAACGCTTGTAGTTCGGAATGACGTACTTCCCGAACTGCTCGATAGTTTGCTGGCTAGTTCTGGTGGCGGCGGGATGCATGGGAAAGCCTATGAGTCAGGTGTCAGGGAACAAGAGTCAGGAAGAATTTGAAAGGCGTCAGTGGAGCCGTCTTCACTGACGCCTGACTCCTGTCCACTGACTCCTCGCTTCAAAGAACGATCTCGGTTCCGATCCCTTCGTTCGAGTAAATTTCCAGCAGCACCGAATGCGGGATGCGGGCGTCGATGATGTGGACCTTTTTGACACCCGCTTCCAGTGCTTCGAGAGCCGCTTCGACTTTGGGGACCATGCCAGCGTCGATGATTCCTTGATTGATCAGTTCTCGACATCGAGCCGCATTGAGGTGCGACTGCAATGTGCTCGGGTCTTTTCGGTCGAGGAAGATCCCCGGCACGTCGCTCAGGAAAATCAGCTTCTCGGCCTGAATGAATCGAGCGACGGCTGCGGCGGCGGTGTCGGCGTTGACGTTGAGCTTGCCGCCATCTTCGTCCAGCGCGACGGAAGGCAACACGGGGATCTGGTCTTCGCGGCAGGTCATGAGGAGCAGATCGCGGTCAATGTCGGTGACTTCTCCAACACGGCCGAGGTCGATTGGTTCGCCATTCTCACCCGGAAGCATCAAGCGTTTGCCACGCAGGCAGTTGACGGTTTGATAATGCAGGCCGCGCGCGTCGCCTCCCTGCCGAGTGATCTCATCGACGAGTCCCTGACAGATTTCGCCGCACAAGGTTCGGGCCACGATCTCCAACGTCTCGTCGTCGGTATAGCGGCGACCTTGCACGAAGCGAGGCTGAATCCCCGCCGTGGTCATCGCCGCATTGATCGCCTTGCCGCCACCATGCACGAGGATGGGCCGCATGCCGACCGACGACATGAAGATGACATCGGTGAGAAACGACTTCACCGCAGCCGTCTCTTCCATCGCACTGCCACCGAGCTTGATGACGACGTGACGATCTCGAAACTGACGAATCCACGGCAGGGCTTCGAGCAACACGTCGGCCTTGCGGACGGCCTCATCAAAGTTCTGTGACATCACGTTTTCCGGCTGCGGA
>JAYTXB010000998.1:0-7909 GCA_043743205.1 Schlesneria sp. | reverse complement strand
ACGAGAACCGGACGCTAGCGCGTTCCGGCTGATGTGTTCGGTTGCTCTAAAACAAGTACCATTCGGCGTTGCCCCCACGGTTAATCGAGGCAAATGTCTCAGTTGGACCCGCACGAGGTATATCGAAGTCCGGAAACAGAATGAGCCGGACAACTTGTCCGGCCCAGTCAGGTTTGCATGGTCATCGAGACGCCCGTTGTGAGGGAGCGGATTCAATGGACTGCGACCGGCAGTGACTCAGCGCCCTCATGCGTGGCGAACGAGATCAGGACCGGTTGCCCGAGGACGTTACTTGGCCACCCCTTCAACTTTCACCGCAGCGTTCGCACCGCGTTGATGTTCGCGCTGAATGGCTTCGTAAACTTCTTGGCGATGAACGGGAATCTCCGTTGGGGCTTCGATCCCCAAGCGAACTTTGTCGCCGCGAATATCGACGACGGTAATCTTGATGTGGTCGCCGATGAAGATGCTCTCATCGCGCTGACGGGACAGAACGAGCATTGTGTGTCTCCTTTTATTCCATGCCGGCGACGCCGTTCTCACGTGCCGACCGTACTCCCAGGTTGTGATCTCTCCAGAACTCCCGACGCATCGCGAACAAGTCACCGCCCGACTGACGACCGTGCGTCCCCAGATCGCACTTCGTCGAGTCACGCGGAACGGGGGGCGTGTGGTAGACGCATCGGCCGTCTTTCGCTTCGGCACTCTCGACCCCACGTTGCCACCGTCTAAGGCGACGGATTTGAGCGGCTTGAAGTGATCGGGAGGACTCGGTTCCACACCAGTTCGCGACACGATTTAGAATCGTCATCCTGTTCGCTGTTCTGGGAACACGATAGCACGGAATTCAACTTCGGCCAGAAATGACTGTTGGACTCGGCACGTCGTAGGGATTGATCCGGAAGCGGTGCGAACGCCTGTAGTGACTGCTATAACGGTCGCACCGGGGTCGGTTTGAGTTTTGAGTTCATCGCGTCTTGAGTCATTACTTAGGAGAGAATTTCATGAGCAGTCTGTTGTCGCAGGTGGCCAAGGACAGTTGGTTGTCGCAGGTGTGGGTTGGTCTGTGTGCGCTGGTGCTTGGTCTCAGCGGAGTCGCGACCATTCAAGCGGCCGACCCGGTGCGAGTTCTCATTGTCGATGGTCAGAATAACCACAATTGGAAAGCGACAACGCCGATTTTAAAGGACTTCCTCACGAAGAGCGGTCGCTTCACGGTTGATGTCGCGACGACGCCCGACAACAAACAGCCTGCCGCCGCATGGGACGGCTTCCGGCCGAAGTTCTCCGATTACGCCGCCGTCCTCAGCAACTACAACGGTCAAGCTTGGCCCGAACCGGTGCAGCGCGACCTCGAAGCCTATGTCTCGAAGGGCGGCGGGTTGGTGATCGTTCACGCGGCGAACAATGCGTTTCCCGAGTGGGCTGAGTTCAACAAGATGATCGGGTTGGGTTGGCGCGACGCAAAGTTCGGCGACCGCCTGACGATCGACGACAAGGGTGAAGCAATCCGCACTCCGAAGGGAGAAGGTCCGGGAGCCGGTCACGGTTCACAGCATGAGTTCGCGATCGTCGTGCGCGAGCGGACACATCCCGTCATGCAGGGAATTCTCGCCGAGTGGCTGCACACCAAGGACGAGCTGTACCACGGCCAACGTGGTCCCGCCGCCAGCATGAACGTCCTCGCCACGGCCTACGCCGCGAAGCAAACCGGTGGTACCGATGCACACGAACCGATGGTCTGGTGGATTCCCTACGGACAGGGGAAAGTCTTCACAACCGTGATGGGGCACGCCGAATATTCGATGCAGTGCGTCGGTTTTCAGACGATCGTGAACCGTGGAACCGAATGGGCCGCGACGGGCAAAGTCACGATCGCGGTGCCAACTCAATTCCCTACCGCAACCGCCACGCTCTCGGCACCGGCGGCTCAATAAGGCGAGCGGCAAGAAGAAATGTCCCTGTAGGATGGGCACTCTTGCCCGTCCGGATTTCTGCATTCAAGCCGGGACGGGCAAGAGTGCCCATCCTACATCGTGCTACCGCCGCCTTCATCCGTGGTCCGGGTTGGCATCCGTGCGGTCTCTGCTCAGAGAGCAAAAGCGAATCGCACGGCCGGGGCACGGATGAAGGATGGACGCGGCAGCGGTGAGC
Source organism: Schlesneria sp. (assembly GCA_043743205.1). Lineage (GTDB taxonomy): Bacteria > Planctomycetota > Planctomycetia > Planctomycetales > Planctomycetaceae > Schlesneria. The sequence goes on along the minus strand of JAYTXB010000998.1, from coordinate 5,755 downwards.
GAGCAGTCGCCGTATGCCCGAGCGAGGTCCAGGTGACTCGCGTCACTTCCGATCCGCGTGCTGCTTGCAGCGCAGGTAGTAGCGCTGCAACTCGGGAGCGCACGTTCGTCCGTTGGGAGCCTGCGTGGCGCAGCGGGCTTCGTCGGACTGCGACTTCAGCACGGCAGCACGGGTGCGCGTGACGCACCCCGCTGCGACATCCTCTTCGATGTCAGAACGCATGACGCCGAAGCAGGCACAGAGCGGCGCGTCGGCATCCTTCAGCGGGATCGTTTGGGGGAATGCCTGACGGGAAACGGCTCCCGCGAAGTCATCGTAATAGACGACCTCACAGCGCACGTTGGAACAGAAGTAGCCGGACTCTGCGAGTGTCTTGCGGACAACGGGCGTCAATTGAGCGTTGAGCGTCTGCGGGCCGACTACCTGTCCCACGGACTGGCAGCCAGGACACCGAGCATCCGTCTGTTCCGGTTCTCGCAAGAAGGCTTTGTTCACAACGGGCCCCTCGAAACGTGGGGGAGTCTTGGCATCTGGGTGCCAAGCTGAGGGCTGGCGCATCAACCAATGGTGGTATCAACCTGATGATCGAGGTGAGCCGGGTGCCGTAAGGGTTCTTCGCCGAAAAGTCCGGGGCCTCACGGCACCCGGCTCACCAAACACCGACAGTGATTGAGGTGCCGGTCCTGATCCCAAATGACCGGCTGGAAGCCTATCCCACGAGAATCACGGTTGCGAGGCGAGCCGCTTGGTGTTGCCGAGTTTTCGGAAGGACTCGTAGGAGTGGATCGCGGTACCGGCGAAGTGCTTCGTCCGACGAAAAGTCGTTTCGGCGGAGCTGAGTTGGCTGTGCAGTTCGTCGAGCGTATTGTCGGCAAAGGTGATCTTCGGGAGCATCACGGTCGTGGCGACAAAGCCTGCCAGCTCCGGGCCGTTCGCTGTGACGATGTCTCGCGAACGGAAGCCACTCCATTCCGGATCGAGCCGCACGAACCCTTCCGCGTGATTGCGAGCGAGGGCAATCTGCGAACGAGGAACCGACGGCGCGTTGGCTCCGAAACGTTCGGCGATTTGAGCGAGCTGCTGCTGCACCCGAGCCAAGTCCTCGTCGGTCGGATCGGGGGGAAGTTCGAGTCCGACGTGAACGTGCTGTCCGTCGTCGAGACGGTGGATTCGCAGACCATCGACTCGACTGAGTGCCGCCAACTCTTTCCCCGCGCCGCGCACGATCGCTTCAAATCGTTTGCGAGGCAACCCGACAACGAACCAGACATCGGCGGGAGGTGACTGAAACGTTTCGACGCCCATGTGAATGCGGGCCGCTCCGGCATGATCGGCATACGCGAGCAACTCTTGGCCGTGAGCAATCATCCCATCCGCGCCTTCAGCCGTGTCGCGGTAGTTCATGATGCCGACCTGATCGAGCAGGTCGATGCAGTGATGGCTGGCCGGTTTCTTCTTGCCGCCAAACGTGACCTCGCCCTGAGCCTTACCCGTGACCGCGTCGAGTTCCTGCCACCAAAACGGAATGTCGATCCCGAAGGATAAGCCCGACTGAGTTCTGACACGGCGCTGGCATTCGACGTTCAGTTCGAGGAACTCGCGCAAGATTTGTTCGCGCCGCGTCCGGTCTTCCCAGCCGAGGAGCAAATACGGCTCGTTGTCGAAGTGAATTCCATCGAAACGTTGCTCGGCGGACGATTCGCGATTGAAAGCGATCACCGCATCGACCACAGCGAGGGGCACCGCGTGCTGTGGCTTGAGAGCGAACTCGGGGTAGCCATCGAGCGCGTGAACCTGCAAGCGCGCTTGATGAGCCTCTTCCAAAAACCGCCGCCACGCACCGGGATCGGGCAACGTACACGTCACTTGTTCGGCTGGCGGCTTCTTCGTGGCGGCCGTTGAAGGCGACGCGGTTGAAGTGGGAGTCAGTCCGGTCGAGGCGGGTGGAGTCAAGGGAACGACAACGGCTTCGTGCGGCAATCGGCCGACGACCTGGTAGTCGAGCTGCATCCATAATTGTTCGATCGACTCGTTGCGGCAGAAGGTGAACAGTTCCTCGCGCTGCGTTGCGTCTTGCAGGACGCGCTGCGATTCCCACAACCACATGGCTCGCGGAGTGACCGTCGTCGCGGCCGCATCTGTGCTAGCGACCTCCACCAACGGCGTGGCCATCGTCGCAGTCGTCTTGAAGCTGATGTCGTCGATCCAGACGGCGTGACGGCCCGGTGACGAAAAGTCGAGGGTCAGTCCGCCCAGATATTGCAGGTCCAACCCCTTGAGCGTCGCGAGTGGCACCAGCACCTCTTGCCATTGAGTCGTGACCCCTTTCGGCAGGAAGCGGCGGATCTCACCCACGGCCAGTGAGTCTTCTTTTTCGATCCAACGACCATCGGCCAACTTGACGGTGAATTGCTCACCTCCAGCTTGGCCTTTGACCCAGAACGACAAGTACCCGAACGGCCGCGCGTCGAAGTACTGTCGCAGCGGTGCGCGGAAGTTGAAGAACTGAAGCCACACGCCGCAGTAGCCCGTGGCGCGACGATCGGCTTGGACCGACAGACTGCTGCCGCTCCGACCGCGCCGCACGCTGGCATCCCGCGCGATCACCGCGACCGAATCGCCCGCTTGATACTTCTCGTGAAAGCCGCCGAGTTTGTTCTGCTGGCCCCCTTCAAAGTCATCGACCAGCAACAGCTTGGCGGGTGGAGCCGCTTCGGCGGGAAACGACAGGGACAGGAACAACGTGCTGCAAGCAATGCAGCCAACGAGCGAACGTAGCGACATCAGGGCACCTCAACGGGAATGGCGAAGAAAGAAATGGGAACGGTCCACCGGATGCAATCAACAGACCGCATCCGGTTTGTCAGTAAAGTCGCGTGACACAGGACTCGCCTAGCAGCCCGTTGAAAAAGCCGCCTGCATCGCTCCGCGTGAAGAAAGCCGATCGCAGATGGGCCTGACTCAGAAAAAACAAGCTTGGTTCGGACAAGAGACGGCTTTGATGTCTTCCGTTGAGTTCGTGATGACGATTTGTGCAGGCTCACTTCACGTGGAGCGATGCAGGCGACTTTCTTTGAGCCAAAATTCTGAACGGTGTTCCCCAAGGGGGCAAAACCGGAGTGTCGGTCACACCCATTTCAAATCCCTTTTTCCAACAGACTGAGCCTGTTCGGCCTTACTGACGAATCAGCTCGATCGGTTCCGAGTGCGGCGTTTCCGACGGGAGTTGGTCGAAGCGGGAGCCAACCGTGAAATGACTCGCCGCCTCAGCATCACGCATGGCGAGAACCACCAACTGATAGCGAGTTCCGGGGGGAGTCTGCTCATTGCCGAAGTGAGTGGTGGCGACGAATCGCGTTCCTCGCACGGCCCGAGCGGGCTGTTGCACCCACCATTCGGCTCCCGGCGCGACATCCCGCACCACGACGACCGGCCAACCGCTGGGGCTGTCACATTCCACTTCCTGCACTCGCTCCACCAATTGACCAGGCGGAGCCGCTACAGCGATCAAAGGACTCGGCGGGAATGCCGCGCGAATGAGGTAGCTTCCAACCAGCACGGCCGGCACCAGCACCAGCACCACACACCAAACCCATTTTTTGACCAGCAACCACGTCACGTCGCACACCCTTTCAAAAGCTCATTGTTCTTCGGACTGCGGCATTCACTTCCCGCACCGTCTGGACCAGCACACCCCATCACGGGCGGCATCAATTCGAGGAGCGAATCACTCACGAACAATGTTGACCAACCCCATCACGTGGCGACCTGCGGGAAGTTCATTGAGAGTCGCCCCGACGGCGAAGAGCCGTTCATCGGCCACATTGCGGGCGACGATAAGCGCCACTTGGAACGGAGTCCCTGCGGGTGTGGCCGCGTTGCCGATGATGACCGGACAATGAAACTTGGTTCCTTCAACAAGCTCGGCGTTCGGCTGCACGTACCACACAGACTCGTCACCCAACGCGCGCACGAGAACGATGGGGCGTCCGGCGGAAGCTTCACAGTCGATCGTGCCAGTCGCACCGAGCGTTTGGCCGGAGGTCAGCGTCCACGTCGCCACACCTCCCGTGGGCTGGACTGCAACATTGACTGCCGGTGTTGGCGTGAGCGTCGTCGTTGCCCTCGGCGGGACCACGTGCGAGGCATTGAGCGACTCGATCGCTGTACCGGGCTGCATGACCGGCGTCGATCTGACGACCGGCGTCCCATGTGCCGCCGAGGCGAAGCCATAGCCACACACCACACCCACAAACAACGCCGAGATGGCTGTGATGCCGTGCGAAACCCATTTTTGAATCAACACAATTAACTCCTCAATTCCTAGTTTGTTCGCGTGCAACCCGTGCGTACACGAACGAGAAACCGCAACACGCTTCCACGGCGAGATGCGACATGGCGATCAGACAACTCGACAACCGTCGCACCGCAACAGTCGCGAACAACCGTCGCACCGCAACAGTCGCGAACAATCGTCGTGCCGAACTCTACACGCCGATGCTCACGCGGCTTGAGAGAAACCTTTTCTCGCGATCAATTTCGTGCTGTCACTCTGCGAGTTGCTCGGACTGCTTTCGTTGGCGAATCGCTTCCGCGCAGAGAAGCTCTGCCGGTCGTGACTGATCTGGCACAACGGACGATTCCCCGGTCCATTTGATCGTTGCGATGGAACCGAGACGGAAGAGTTCAACCGCTGAATTCAGGGCGTTTGTGTGCCGTGACGATTCTGCCGTCCGACATGCCAACCATCGTCCCGTCGGATCGAGGTCTATAGAGTGTTGCCGCTGGATCAAGACGCTTCGCGGTGAGAGCGTTACCACACACGAACGGACTCGTTCACGAAAGGGCAGGTTGCATGAGGGGATTCATTTTCAACGCCATGTCTTCACGGAGGCTGTGGGGTTTGCTGGGGGTTGTCGCGCTGACCTGGGCTTCAACCGCGCGTGCTCAAGACATGGCTCTCTCCACCGTATTGATCGAGGGTGAGGACTGGCAACTCGTCGCCGCAGGCTACAAGTTCACCGAGGCTCCCGCTGTCGATCGGGACGGGAGCGTCTACTTTGTGGATGTTCCCGACAGCTTGATCTTGAAGATCGGTGTCGATGGCAAGCCGGTCGTCTGGGCACGCGATACGGGCAAGACCAGCGGCCTGATGTTTGGCCCGGAAGGGCGACTGTATGCCTGCCAGAGTGGAGTGAAGCAGGTCGTCTGGTACGACCGCGACGCCAAGCCAACTGTCCTCGCGACAGGCATCGCGGGGGAAGTTCGGCGGCCCCGACTTCGACACGGCCTACGTCACCAGCAGCGACCGTCTGTACAAGCGCATGCTCAAGACCAAGGGAACGCCACACTTTCTCTGGCCAACTGCGGCGGCTTCCAAGTAGACAACGGCTCGAATGCCGTCATCAAACATCCGAAGTCTGCGGAGACTCCGGATGTTTTGAGAGTGGTCGCTCTCACTGCGAAGTGTTTCATTTTCTGAACACATTCGCGTCTTACTTGCATCCTCACATGCAGGTCCTACCATTCGTCGGCATTGATCTTCGGCGATTGCTGAAAGTTTTTTACGAGTCGGTTATCTCATCAAGTTCATCGTGTTATGAGACGGCATGGGCCTAGTTCAAAATTGGAAGGAGGAGCGATGGCGGCTGAAGTTCTTGTCGTGATGGAGTTCTACGACGCAGACCAAACGCAACGAAATGCGTTTGCAGCCCAGTTCAGTGCGAGACGCTGGAAACACCACCCGGCACTCGCG
>JAYTXB010000997.1:0-7090 GCA_043743205.1 Schlesneria sp. | reverse complement strand
GGCCTCACGGCACCCGGCTCACCTGATCCTGACAGTTATTTCTGCGCCGGTCCTCACCCTCTCTTCACCTGTTTTGGCTTCCGCAAAACAGGGTGGGGCGAGGGAACAAGACCAAGACCTCACAGACTCACGATGATCCAACTGACTCACGACCCCATCGACTATCACGTGCTGACCGAGTCCGTTCGCTCGAACCTGTCGGGGGCGGTCGTGCTGTTTCTCGGCACCGTTCGCGAACTGACGGCCGGGCGTCAGACCGTGGCACTCGACTATGAAGGCTATCCCGAAATGGCGAGGGCGAAGTTGGCAGAGCTTGAAACCGCCGCCCGATCGCAATGGCCGATCGACAAGGTGGCCATCGTCCATCGTCTCGGACATCTGGAACTCGGCGACATCAGCGTGGCCGTCGCCGTCAGTTGCCCGCACCGACATCAAGCCTTCGACGCGGGCCGGTATCTGATCGACGAACTCAAGGTGAGCGTCCCGATTTGGAAAAAAGAAAACTGGGCTGACGGAACAACCGAATGGGTCCATCCGGGAGGCGAGACCAAGTGAGTTCATCCCTACTGCCACTTATCGACTCGTTCGGTCGTCTGCACAACAACCTGCGGATCAGTGTGACCGACCGCTGCAATATTCGCTGCTTTTACTGCATGCCTGCCGAAGACGTGCAGTTCATGGACAAGGCCGAGCTGCTGACGTTTGAGGAAATCGAACGCTTCGTCCGCGTGGCCGTGCCGCTGGGAATCGACAAGCTGCGACTGACGGGTGGCGAACCGCTCGTCCGTCGCGAACTACACACGCTCGTCGCGAAGCTGGCCGCGATTCCGGGTATCAAAGATGTCGGACTCACAACGAACGGCATCTTCCTTGCCGAGCAAGCCGAGGCGCTCTACTCGGCCGGACTGCGGCGGATCAACGTCAGTCTCGATGCTCTCACTCCCGAGAAGTTCAAGCAGTTCACGCGACGTGATGGCTTCGAGAAAGTGATCGAAGGGATCAAGGAAGCGCAGCGCGTCGGCTTCGATCCCGTCAAAATCAACGCGGTCTCGGTGCGTGGCATGACGGAAGAGGAAGTCGTTCCGTTCGGCCACTTTGCACGGGAGACCGGTGTTGAAGTCCGGTTCATCGAATACATGCCGCTCGACGCCGACAACGCCTGGGAACGGGGCAAGGTGTTGTTCGCGCACGAGATCATCGAGCAGCTCTCGACCGAAATCATGCCGCTCGTCCCCGAGCGCGAAAAGGGAGCGGATCGTCATGCCCCCGCGACGGACTTCGTGTTTGAAGACGGCATCGGACGGGTCGGCTTCATCGCGTCGATCAGTCAGCCCTTTTGCATGAGCTGCAATCGCATCCGCATCACGGCCGACGGCAAGCTGCGGAACTGTCTCTTCAGTCTGGAAGAAACGGACGTGAGGAGCCTACTGCGCGGAGCCGGGACTGACGAACAGATCGTCTCTGCCATTCGATCCAGCGTTGCGGCCAAGAAGGAAGGTCACGAGATCAATACGGCACGCTTCATCCAACCCGACCGACCGATGTACTCGATCGGAGGGTGAGGTCAACGAGAGCGAAGTACCTGTCCCCTGACGTGCAGTGACGAACGACAACGCTTTAATCTGAAAGAGGGCCGGTTGCATGGAACGTCAAACATTCGCCTTGGGATGGGGCAGTCTCGCTCTCATCAACGGCGGACTGGCTCAAGGCAAGAACCGCAGTGGATTGAATTGGTTTTTGATCTCGCTCCTATTCGGTCCCTTTGCGACGTTTTTGTTGGTGGCCTGTTTCCCGAAACTTCCAAGTTGAGATCATGGCAACGCCTTGGCTAGGCGGTGCCAACATTGCCGTTTCTGATTTTGAAGGACTCACCCTCATGTCGATGCTACGAATTGGATGTGTGATGCTGTTTGGTGTCACCTCGCTGGCTCAGGCTACGGAGGCTGCACGACCGAACATCCTGGTCATCATTGCTGACGATCAGGGCTACGGTGATTTGAGCATTCAAGGTGGCAAAGATATCCCGACGCCGCACATCGACTCGATCGCCCAGAACGGCGTGAGATGTTCCAACGGCTATGTCTCGGGACCGTATTGCAGTCCGACGCGAGCAGGCTTTTTGACAGGACGCTACCAGCAACGGTTCGGTCACGAGTTCAATCCGGGGGGAGCCAGTGCCTCGGGCGACCTTGGCCTGACGTTGAATGAAAAAACACTGGCCAACCGCTTGAAAGACGCGGGCTATGCCACCGGCATGGTTGGGAAATGGCATCTCGGTTCGGCCCCGAAATTCCATCCGATGCAGCGCGGCTTTGATGAATACTTCGGGTTCCTCGGCGGTGCCCACTCGTACTTGGAAGTTGGGAGCAGACGCGATGCCGTCCTGCGCGGGACCGAGCCGGTCGATCAAGTCACTTACCTGACCGAGGACTTCGCGCGCGAGGCGGTCGCGTTCATCGAACGACATCAAACCAAGCCGTTCTTCCTGTATCTGCCGTTCAACTCGGTTCACACGCCGATGCACGCGACGAAGAAATATCTCGATCGCTTCACATCGATCACGAATGACCGCCGTCGCACTTACGCGGCGATGACTTCCGCGATGGACGATGCCGTCGGTGCGGTGCTGCACAAGCTCGAAGCGGCCAAGCTCACGGACAACACGCTGATTTTCTACTTCTCCGACAATGGCGGTCCCGCCGTGAACGGCTCCGACAACGGAGCATTGCGAGGTCACAAGGCTCAGACGTTGGAAGGGGGCATTCGAGTCCCTTACTTCGTCCAGTGGAAGGCCAAGTTGCCGAAGGGGATCGTCTACGAACAGCCGGTCATTCAACTCGACATCCTGCCGACGGCCCTCGCCGCCGCCGGCATCGTGGCGGGAATGGAACCAAAGTTAGATGGAGTCAACCTGCTGCCGCATCTTCAGGGTGAGAACAAGGCCGCGCCGCATGAGGCACTCTACTGGCGGTTTGGCCAGCAGACCGCGATCCGCAGAGGGGACTGGAAGCTCGTCAAGCACGGTCAGTCCAAGTCAGCCGAACTCTACAACCTGTCGAAGGACATCGGCGAAACGACAGACCTCGCACAGTCCGAGCGCGACAAATTCACGGAACTCGAAGCCGCGTGGAAAAAGTGGAACAGCGAACTCATCGAACCAACGTGGGGACCAACCCGCGCCGTCGCAGGTAAGGCCAACAATAAAAAGAACGGCAAGAAGAAGACGGCAAACTGACGCTGCGCGGGAGTTCGAGTCGGGCGTTCCAACTCGATGTCCTCAACGTACGCCGTCACTTCCACAGCGACTTGCGAACCTTGCTCAACTTCAGAACCGCCAGCGACTTCCCTTGCAGCGGATACATCTCACCGGGATCGAAGCGGTTCGCAGTGGCTGTCACCGCAGTGTCGAGCAGAGGTTCCCACGTTTCATTCGTCACGTGCGGTGGCAGGCGAAACGCGATCTGATCGCTGTGTGAGTTAAAGAGAATGAGCAGCGTGTCTCCCGTGATGGGGCGACCGCGTTCATCGAACTCGTCGATCATCTTGCCTTCGATCCGCATCCCGAGACAGCGAGTGTAGTGTTTGTTCCAGTCTTGCTCGGTCATTTCGATGCCGAGTGGTGTGAACCAGACCACGTCGCGGCCCGCGTCTCCTGGATGCGCGCCCCCTGTGAAAAACTTGCGGCGTTGCAGCACGGGTTGCTCTTGCCAGATGCGAATGATGCGGCGAACAAACTCCAAGAACTCGTCCTCTTCGGCCGTCAGTCGCCACCGCAGCCAACTGACCGGACTGTCTTGGCAGTACGCATTGTTGTTGCCGCCCTGGGACTGACTCAGTTCATCGCCGCCGCGCAGCATTGCGACTCCCTGCGAGAACAACAGCGTCGCCATGAAGTTTCGCTTCTGACGCAGTCGCAGTTCGCGAATGGCCAAGTCCGTGGTCGGCCCTTCGGCTCCGCAGTTCCAACTTTCGTTGCGGTCGTCGCCGTCGCGATTGTGCTCGCCATTCGCCTCGTTGTGTTTGTGGTCGTAGCTGACGAGATCGTGCAAGCTGAATCCATCGTGCGAGGTCACAAAATTGATGCTGGAGTACGGACGGCGTCCATTGTGTTTGTACAGATCGCTGCTGCCACCCAGTCGCGTCGCGAATTCCGGAGCCGTGTGTCCATCGCCACGCCAGAAGCGTCGGATGCAGTCGCGGTACTTGCCGTTCCATTCGGACCACTGCACGGGAAAGTTGCCGACCTGATAGCCGTTGTGCCCGACATCCCACGGTTCGGCAATCAGCTTGACCTGCGAGAGAATCGGGTCCTGATGAAGGATGTCGAGAAATCCGCCGTGTCGATCGAAGTCGAGCGACTCGCGGCCGAGCGTCGTGGCGAGATCGAACCGGAACCCATCGACATGCATTTCCGTCACCCAATACCGCAGGCTGTCTGTCACCAGTTGCAGCGCGCGCGGCGATTGCATGTTCAGCGAGTTGCCACAGCCGGTGAAATCGTGATAGTGGCGCGCGTCACCCGACATGAGACGGTAGTACGACAGGTTGTCGACGCCCTTCAACGACAGCGTCGGGCCGAGATGGTTCCCTTCACACGTGTGGTTGTAGACGACATCGAGAATCACCTCGAACCCGTGTCGGTGCAGGGTCCGCACCATTCGCTTGAACTCGTTGACCGAAGCTTGCGGATCGCGATCCGCCGCCCAACGGAGATCAGGTGCGAAAAAACCGAGTGTGTTGTAGCCCCAATAATTCGTCAGACCGCGTTCGGAGACGAAACGTTCATCGACGTGGTGATGGACCGGTAGCAGTTCGATGGCGGTGACGCCCAGCGATCGCAAATGTCGCAGCGAGCCTTCATCAGCCAGCCCCGCATACGTGCCCCGATGCTCCTTCGGCACCCAGGGACTCTTGTAGGAAAAGCCCTTCACGTGCATCTCATAGATCAGCGTCTTGTGCCATGGCGTGCGGGGCGGCGTGTCTCCCAGCCAGCGAAACGAAGGATTGATGACGGCGGCAAGTGGAGCCGTCGCTGCGTTGTCACGCTCATCGAAACTGACATCACCAGCGGGGTCACCAACCCTGTAGCCGAAAGCTTCGTCCGTCAATGTCAGGTCGCGACCGATCCCTTTCGCATACGGATCGAGCAACACCTTGTTCGCGTTGAATCGGTGGCCGCGATGAGGTTCGTAGGGACCGTGGACCCGAAATCCATAAAGCTGCCCCGGTCGTACGTCAGGACAGAAGCCATGCCAGACGCAATCGGTCTGCTCGGGCAGCGAGATTCGATGAGACTCACGCTGCGACTTAGGCGAATCGAACAGACACAAATCGACCTGTGTCGCGTGTTCCGAGAACACCGCAAAATTGACACCCTTACCATCCCACGTGGCTCCCAATGGCGTGGGCCGTCCTGGCCAGACTCGCATCGCAATAGACTCCGGGCAAAAGCCGCTTCAAGGTTCAACTCATTCAGAGAGCGCTGCCTGATTTAGTGGAAAGTGAATCCAGCAACAAGCGGAAGATGGTCTTCGAGTCGCTCACGGGTGTCGTCGCTCACGTTGTCCGCTCTTCACGCGGTATCCCGCTCAGCCGTTAGCGACACACCAGCGGCGGAGTATGCGTTCATAGAGGTTCGTGCCCGCGTGGAGTTGATCGAGCGAAATCCATTCGTCGTCGGTGTGAGCCTGTTGAATACTGCCGGGACCGAGGACGAGGATTTGTTTCAGGTCCGTGAAGCAGACGCCATCGGTGCCGTAGCCGACCGTGTGTGCGGTCTCTCGCCCCGCGAGTTGGAGAGTGTCACGCACGAACTCGCATGCAGGATCGCCGGAGAGTGGCAGGCCGCGACACTCCCATTCAAACCGGAGGCCGCAGCGTCGCGCGGCGTGTTCCGCACGCTGGACCAGCGCGTCACCGTTCTGTCCCGGCATGGGACGGAAATAGACGGAGCAAACACTCTGTGGAGCCGTGATGTTCACCGCGCGATTGTGATCGTTGATGCCGATGTTCCAACTGATCCACGGTGGATCGAAGGCCGCGTTGAGCCAGGCGGGATCGGTCAGCGTCTCATCGTGAATCGCTTTCATCTCGGTCAGAAACGGGATCATCGCGAGGTTCGCGTTCACGCCGTCCCGCGTGCTGGAATGAGCCGCCTTGCCAATGGCCGTCGCTCGAAAACCATAGATCCCTTTGTGGGCATACACGACCTCCAGCTCGGTCGGTTCGCCGATGATGGCGCGGCTTTGCCCCGCGACCATCTCGGCAAAGTAGGGGGACGACTCCGCGACGCGCTTCGCTCCATGAAAGCCGACTTCTTCATCCGCCGTGCAGACGATGTAGATCGGCTCACGCAGTGGCTCATGCCGCAGGCGACTCACTGCCGCCAGCATCGCCGCAATCGAACCCTTCATATCGCAACTGCCGCGACCATAGAGGCGGTTGTTGCGAACGGTTGGCACGAACGGCCCGTGCGGCGCGAGCGACTTGTCGCGAGGGGAAGACCACGTATCGGCGGGGACCACATCCGTGTGCGAGAAGTACGCGACACCGCCCGATCCCGGTCCCTTCCGCCCGATGATGTTGACCTTCGCCACACCGAATGGGTCGAGGAACTCCTGCCGCTCAATTTGAAAGTCGAGTGAGCGGAGATGGCTCTCGACGACATCACTCACCGGGCCATTCGAGTTCGCGCTGACAGACGGCACGCTGACGAGCGACTTCGCGTAAGACAGAGCATCGGGTTCGGGCAAATCAGGCACAGGTCAGTCACCTCCGACAGTCATCGTTGAGAGAACATCATCTGCGGTTCGATCGAGATGACAGCGACCGTGACGGGTCGCGCGAACATAGTAGCGGGGAACTTCGCGCGGGTCTGCTGACCGCGAACATCTCGACTGCCGGATCACCGCTCTTGGAAAAAGTAACCCGCAGGGTGAGCGAGGGGCGGTGGTCTTGAGAAACCGTTGAGAGATACGTCCCTCGCTCACGCGTTTAGAAGTTGCGCTATTTGAGGATTGAAGTCGTCTTCGCCCCAACGGGGCCTCGGAGACCAGCCCAGGGCCAGCGAACACCGTGAGCGCCGCCCTGG
>JAYTXB010000996.1:0-1117 GCA_043743205.1 Schlesneria sp. | reverse complement strand
GATGACCGAGTGGGCGTTGCCGACCGAAAAGCAGACGCACTTCCGCGAGATGATTCGCGGGCAGGAGCAACGTCACGATTGGCATCGCGTGAAGCAGTTCGTCCGCGCGGGGTTCTGGCGCAACTTCCTCGTGAAGTACCCCGAAGCCAACGAGATGTACTCGCGCATGATGCAGGTCAGTCAGCGCGTCGAGCAAGCGACAACGGGCGAAGTCGATCCCCGTGTGCTGCCGCTCATTGAGGAAGCCCGCCGCGAGCTATATCGCGCTCAATGCAACTGCCCGTACTGGCACGGAGCCTTCGGCGGGTTGTATCTGCCGCATCTACGCAACGCCGTTTACTCGAAGCTGATCTCCGCCGACACGCTGCTCGAAGAAGCGGCCGGTCGCAGTGGACATTGGGTCGATATCAAGGCGGACGACTTCAATCTCGATGCGCGGAAAGAGATTCGTCTGGCGGGCGACCGACTCATTGGATACCTCGCTCCCGGCAAGGGAGGCCACCTGTACGAATTGGATGTTCGCGCGATCCGAACCAATCTGCTGGCGACGCTCAATCGTCGGCCGGAGCCGTATCACGACCGCATTCGTCAACATGCCGGTCAGGCATCGAGCGATGGCGGTGGGGGAGTCGATCCCAACGGCGGCGTCCGTTTCAAGCAACCGGACCTCGATCAAAAGTTGCAGTACGACACGTGGCCTCGCAAAAGTTTAGTCGATCATTTCCTGCAACCGGGCTTGTCGCGCGAAGCCTTCGTCAACGGACACGGCGGATTGGGCGACTTCATCGAGGGGGTCTATCAATCGAAGCTCCGTCGCTCGGACGAGCGCGTGGAAGCGTGCCTCTGGCGCGAGGGGAATCTCGGCCCGTACCCGGTGAAGGTGACAAAGACGGTGGCACTCGATGCGAGCGAAGGGGCCACGCTCGACGTGACCTATCTGCTGGAGAACCTCCCCGCCGGACTGCCAATTCATTTTGCCGTCGAGTTCAACTTCGCGGCGATGCCCGCCGGTCCGCACGACCGCTACTTCTATGGCGACGATGGTCAATCGTTGGGGACGCTCGACACGCGACTCGATACGGGACCGATGTCGCGCATTGGTCTCGTCGATGAATGG
>JAYTXB010000995.1:0-7137 GCA_043743205.1 Schlesneria sp. | reverse complement strand
GTGAAAGCGGGAACCGTCTGGGTCAACTGCTACCACGTGGTCGATGTCACGACGCCGTTCGGTGGCTTCAAGATGTCCGGTCAAGGCCGCGAAAACGGCGAAGCGGCGCTCGAACATTACACCGAAACGAAGACCGTCACGATCGCCCTGTCCTGAAAGCAGGATGGGCACTCTTGCCCGTCCGTTTTCAATGACAACTTGCGAACCACACTGCCCCGGACGCTTCGAGCATCCGGGGCAGTTTGCATTTCCTCTGCGATCTTGCGGGAGCCTGATCCACATCAGTGTCGAGCACGCGGCTGTTATGCAGCCTGTTTTAGAACGTAGGATGGGCACCTTGCCCGTCCCGCTTTCAACGCTCAGAACGGACGGCCTAGGAGGCCATCCTACGTTTTTCACAAGGCTGTTAGACCGTCAGTTCAGCGATCGGCTCACCATACGGGAGGATCGGCATTGGTCGGCCTCGGTAGTCGGGGAACGAACGCTCGTAGTCGATCCCCAAGTGGCGATAGACCGTGGCCCAGAGATCGTTCGGCGTCAGTGGGCGATCTTTCGGATGTTCGCCCTTGGCGTTGGTCGAGCCGATGACTTGGCCGGTTCTCATGCCACCTCCCGCGAGCAACACAGACATCGCTTGCGGCCAGTGATCGCGGCCCGGCTGCATCACACCTGTCTGACTGCCGATGACGTTGGTGATGCGCGGCGTGCGTCCGAACTCACCCGTCACAACGAGCAGCACCTTCTTATCAAGACCTCGTTCGTACAGGTCTTCGATGATGGCGGTGATCGCTCGGTCGTAGATCGGCAGACGGGCTTCGAGGTCGTCGAACATGTGGCAGTTCACGGCGTGCGAGTCCCAGTTGTACGTTCCCTGTTTGAGGAACGGGATGCCCGATTGATAGGGATTCTCTAGCACCATCGTCACGAACTTGCAGCCCGCTTCGACGAGGCGTCGCGCCATCAAGGCGCGCTGCCCCCAAGCATGGCGACCATAGCGATCTCGCGTTTCGTCGGACTCCAGCGTGAGATCAAACGCGCGTCGCGCGGCATCACTCGTCAGCAGCCCCATCGCGCGATCATTGAACTTGTCGATCGACGACATCAGCCCTGAGGCGTCTGCCTGACGGCGATACTGATCGAAGTTGTTCAGCAGCCGAGTTCGGTCGTCGAGTCGTCCGGTCGCTTCGATCGTGGGTGCGAGGTTCGGAATCTTGAAGTCTTTCGGTGTCGGGTCGCCTACCACGAAGAACGGCGTGTAAGCCGATCCGAGATACGCCGAACCCATCGCGAAGACATCGACTCCCTGCCGTCCGTTGTCCGCTCCACAAACGTAATTCGGAATGCCGACATCACGGTTCTCGAACGTCTTCGCCACGATCGAGCCGACGGCGGGCGAATCATTCACGGTATCGACCGGCGTCTTCGGATCGCGTCCCGTCATGAGCCGCTTGTGGCCGCCACCGTGATCCGAAAAGTTATGAGCGATCGAGCGAATGAGGTTGTACTTGTGAGCGATCTTCGCGTGCATCGGCAGCAGATCGCAGACATCCAACCCCGGTACGGTTGTGGGGATCGAAGAGAAGATGCCGCGATAATCGCTCGGCGCTTCCGGCTTCATGTCATACGTTTCCATATGAGGTGGCCCGCCGGGGAGCCACAGAAAAATGACCGACGTGTCCTGCGGGACATCCGGCCGATTGCCGATCGCTTCGGCGAAGGCCTGCTGGCGAAAGTAGTCCGCCAGCGTCAGGCCACCCATTCCGAGAACACCCGCTCGCAAAAACTCGCGGCGAGACGAGGGGCCGGGGCACGCAGTAGCAACACGTGAACGTGAGGCAGAAGACATCGGAGCATCCTTTACAGGGAAGCCAATCGGCGGGCGGGATCGCGGGCAGAAGCAAGCGGGGCGGGATTATCAACAGAGCCGAACACACATGTCAATTCGTTCTGATGGATCGGCGCTCAGCGGGGTGAACATTGAGGAATTGGTGCGAAGTGGCGTTCCTTGGAGCAGGCTTGGACCGCGAGTCTCTTTCGTACAGAATGCCCGCCCCGAGATTGAGTCCAGCCAACAAGTCCTGAATTCAAAAACCCGTAGGGTGAGCAAGGACGCCTTCAGTCGGACTCCCTCGCTCACCCTTTTAGAAGTTGCGCAAATCGGAAGAGTCGCGAAGCGACGTTAGCAAATAGCCTTGGGCGTCAGCCCAAAGATGACGTTCACGGAATAGAATTGAGCCGTGAAGCGGCGGGAGCAAACGGGGACCACTACGAACCTGCCGCCGCTTTGCGGCTCAACTCGATCACTGCTGTTTTCTTCGGAAGGCTATTTGCTACCTTCGCTTCGCGACTCACGAAAAGCGCAACTTCCTCACTCACGTTGAAGGTTGGTCTGAGGCTCAATACTCCGACCACTCCCACGAACAACCCTACTACGAGATTGTCCTTCCGAATGCAGAGAACACTGCTCAAGTCGAAAATTCATCGTGCGACTGTCACCGACGCTCAACTCCATTACGAGGGGAGCGTGACCATCGACAGCAACCTGATGCGGGCGGCCGACATCATCGACCACGAGCAGGTCCACATTTTTGATGTCAACAACGGCAGTCGGCTGATCACGTATGCGATCCCCGGCCCGGCTGGTAGCGGGACGATCTGCATCAATGGAGCGGCCGCACATCTGGTCGATCCCGGCGACCTCATCATTATCTGCTGCTTCGCTCAGTACGACGAACAGGAACTGAAGGGACATCACCCTCAGGTCGTTCACGTCGATCCGAAGAACCGTCAGACGAAGTAAGCCTTCACGTTGTAAGCTCTCACGGGGAACCTACCGCCATGCGCATTGCTGTTGTCGGAGCGTTCGGTCAGTTGGGTAGCGATCTCATCCCATTGTTGGGCGACCGGGCCATCGCGCTGGGGCACGCCGACATTGAAATCACCGATCCCGCCAGTGTGACGATCGCTCTCGATGCCGCTCGACCCACGCACGTCATCAACTGCGCGGCTTACAACCTCGTTGATCGGGCCGAGGATGAGCCTGAGGCCGCACAGCGCGTGAACACGAGCGGCCCGCAGCATCTGGCGGACTATTGCGCCCGATCGGGCATCGTCCTGATGCACGTTAGTACCGACTATGTGTTTGGGCAGGATCTCACTCGTCGAACGCCGCTGAGCGAGACCGATCCTACGGGACCTGTCAGCGTTTACGGGGCGTCCAAGTTGGCGGGAGAACTCGCGGTGAGATCGCGCTGCCCACAACACTTCCTCGTCCGGACCTGCGGTTTGTATGGACAGCGCGCCGCGCGCGGTAAAGGGAACTTTGTCGAGACGATGCTGCGTTTGGGCCGCGAACGTCCCGAACTCAAGATCGTCGCTGATCAACGCTGCACACCGACCTCGACCGCCGATCTTGCTGCCGCACTCGTGTCGCTCATCGAGACCGACACCTTTGGGACGTACCACGCCACGAATGACGGCGATTGCAGTTGGTTCGAGTTCGCCCGCGAGATCTTTCGACTCGCCGACCTCACCGTAAATGTGATCCCCAACACGGCGACCGAATACGGCGCAAAGGCCCGTCGCCCCGACTACAGCGTGTTGGACAGTACCAAGCTGGCGAGCGTCCTCGGCCGACCAATGCCCTCATGGCGCGATGCCTTGTCACGCTACCTCGCGCTGCGGGCACAGTGAGTCTGTGCGTGATGGTGCTGTGACGCTCCTTCAGTTCCCTGACCACAGCGATTGAATCAGCGCCTTGATCGCCACCCACCACCAGCCCGACCAGATGCCGTAACCGATCACAACCAAGTGAATCGCGACTGTCAGCCAAAACACGACTCGGAACGAGACCTTGAGCGTCTTGTGTCGGAAGAAGCGGCTACCGAGGTACGCACCGGGCCAGCCTCCCGCCAGCGCGAACAGATGCAGCGTGCGCTCCGAGATGCGCGGCTGCTCTTTGATCGCCCGCCGTTTATCGAGACCGTACAGCACGAACACGACCGCACTGCACGCGACCGTCAACAAGAGATAGATCGCGAAGAGGCCCGAGAGTTGAGTCTTCTCGCGAAACGCCTGCACTAGCAGCAACGCCGCGCCGATCACCCACACGAGAGAGCCAAGTGTGAACCAGCGCTGAATGCGCGTCATCGGGTTCAGCCACTCCAGCCAAGTCCGTCGGCGTGCCACAAGCGTCGTCCTTTCTTTCGCTCGCATCAGAGCGAACGGCCTTTCGGACACTGTTCGCCGCACGAGAATTTCTCGCCATGAACGGTCGCCGCACGATTGGCACTCTTTTGGGGATGAGTCATCGTACAACCCGCCAAGCAGACGAACGCCAGTAACAGCAGCGCGCGAACGACCGTCGTCGAGGTCGCTTTCGACAAGTTCGCACGGTGTGTGATGCAGTACATGGTGTCTCTTTTCAAAGAGGTGAGTGAAGCGCGGTCGGACGTGTCGCGACTGGGGTCTGAGACGAGACTCTACTTTCGTGACTTCAGGGCACCGTGAAAGCGGCGGTTGAATTCGTTGGGATCGAAGAGGTCATTGGATTCGTCATCGTCGAATGGTGTCGCAGATTCATCCTCTTGGAGTTGTTGCGGGATGTCGTGATCCGTGAGACCGGATGTTACTGATCGCGGCTTGGTCTTCACGCCATCGGCTGAGGCGGCCGACGCCGCCGGAATTCCACCCGGACCCGTTGAGGGCTTCTGTTGGTCCTGCCCATTCGGTTTGCCCAAGACGCTGGGTCGTTGAGCCAACTCGCGTTCTTCGTTCCGCTTCTCTTGCGACACCTGCTTGATCCACGTCCGCAGCGTCTTGAGCTGCTCGTTTCCTTGAGGCCCGTGGAAGATCGCCGCTCCCCCCGCGTGACTGCCCTGAGGAGCCGT
This sequence comes from Schlesneria sp., assembly GCA_043743205.1. Classification (GTDB taxonomy): domain Bacteria; phylum Planctomycetota; class Planctomycetia; order Planctomycetales; family Planctomycetaceae; genus Schlesneria. The sequence continues at coordinate 2,248 of JAYTXB010000995.1, read as the reverse complement.
CAACAACGGACTCAGCGCGGGATCGCTGAGGTCAATGTAGCGGAGAACTTCTGCCAGATTCCGTTCAGTATGCAGGCGATTGCCGTTCCCGCCGAGGCGCATCGAATAGAGTTTGAACTCACCGCGCGAAGCGGCTCCATGACACGACGCATTGCCACACTTGTTGACCAGCAGTGGCTGCACGCGCGCGGTGAATGACGTGGCGGTCTCTTTCGAGAGGCCTCCCAATGATTCGACCTCGGGGACCACGAAGCCATCGGAGGTCTTGCCTTGAAGTTGGCTCTTCCAAAGTGGTTGCACGATCTCTTCGGAGACGACCGTTTTCACCGCCAGGCTCTCCTCCAGACGACGGAGGAGCTTGCGCGCTTCTTCATGATCGGGGTCGTGCTTCAGACACTTCTTCAACTCATCACGCGCTTCGTCGTTCAAGCGGTAGGTGATGCACCACTGAGCCAGCAGGATGTGCGTCGCGGGCGTCGGTTCGACCACGGCGTCGCGCTGCTTGCGATACGCATCACGCAGGCTGTCTGCCACCACCTTCACTTGATCGCCAGGAACCTGTACGCGACCGCTGGCATGTTCGACCAGCCAGCCTCCCGCGTTGCGCGTCATCTGCCCGGCTAGGATGCGTCCGGAATTCATCACGATCACGCGATCACGAGTTTCGCCACCATCTTCAGCACGCGCGGCAAGTGCCAGCACCGTCAAAGCCGTCATCACGACAAACGATCGCCCGCAGAAACAGAGCAGCACGAAGCCGAAGCGACGAACAGGCAGCGCGCGCACAATGCTTCTCCGCACGTGGACAGGTTCAGGAAGGACATGGGTTGAGAATCGGGGAGGACGGGACGTTAGGAGCGGCTGACAAATCGGTCAATCCGAAGTTGAGGTGGTCGAGGCCGCAGGAACGCCCGTTTTCAATCGCTCATTCTGCAGCTCGGAATTCCTTGAAACGTAGGGGATAGTCTCTGAGCGAGACACCTGAGTGAGCCGCTCATTTTGTCGCGTGGTTTCCAGAACGCACAGTTGGCACCGGCACTATCTGCCGCACAGCATCATCGGCATGGCAATCTGGGAAAGACACCGACAGGCTCCAGTGAACTACTTGAAGTTGGCCGACGCCGAACACCGATTAATAAAGACTGAGCGGCGATGTCGAGGGCTGGAACTGGTCCAACTTCCTTCCCATCAAGCCGTTGGTCGGTTCGTCTCCGGTGGCACCGTCGCCTGGGGGTACGAGACCAGTTGGGAACGGATGTACACGGACGACTCGAAACACAGGAGTAAAAGAAGCATGAGAGTATTGAAGTTTGTTCAGGGTGCGTTGGTAGCCTTGGCTGCCGTGGGTGTGGTCTGCCCACAACTGCCCGTCTTGGCCGCTAGCCAAACGACGGTCAAGACCGTGGCGGCCAACACGATTTTGGACATCGGCCTCGCTCAGGGTGGCACGTTGACGGGTCGCGTTGTCGATCAGTCTGGTGTGGCTCTCGAAGGTGCCGAAGTTGTGGTCAAGCAGGGTAAGACGGAAGTCACCCGCACGATCACCGACAAACAAGGAACGTTTGTCGCCAAGGATCTCAAGGGCGGTCTGTACACCGTCGCTTCGGGAGCGACCGAAGGAACTTACCGGACATGGTCCGAGAAGACCGCGCCTCCATCAGCCAGCGAACAAGCTCTACTTGTCGTCGGCAAGAATGGTGCCCGCGGCCAAGTCGGTGCCATCCGCGGACAGGATGACGGCCCTGGCGTCGGGGGTATTATTCTCGTCGGTGCCCTCATTACTGGTGCCGTCGTGGGAGCCTACTACATCGGCCATGCCGCTGGTACGCCGAACTCGCCATGATTTGCTGGTGAACGATTGCTGAAAACAACTGCGAGCCGTCAAACCCCGGTGGGGACTTGGCGGCTCGCTTTGTTCTTTGCCTGCCGCGGGCTGTCACTCTGATCGTGGGACAAGGACCGGCGCATCATCAATTGGCGGTATCAATCTGATGATCTAGGCGAGCCGGGTGCCGTGAGGCCCCGGATTCTTCGCCGAAAAGTCCGGAGCCTCACGGCACCCGGCTCACCAAACTCCGACATTGATTGATGCGCCGGTTCTAGTTCGACTGTCTTAGATTTGCCGTTTGTTGATGTTCAACGGGGCCAGTCTGTTGCGTTGTTTCCAGTGGGAGGTGCGGGCGAGTTCGTTACGTTGCAGGCGTTGTTGGCAGTCGTGTTGGATGCGGGCGGGCGTATCGCATCCGCA
>JAYTXB010000994.1:0-1326 GCA_043743205.1 Schlesneria sp. | reverse complement strand
CACTAGCACTCACGATCACACGGTGCGTCTCGAAGACTCGACGGCGCTCGACAACATTCCCCGTTTGAGTTTCTGAGCCGCCCTGGATGAAAGCGGTGCCCGATGTGCAATCGGCTCCGAGGGCGAGTAGAGTTCGCGCCCCGAACGGCGATTCGATTCCGAGTGCGATCGGTCAGCCCAATGTGATCGTGGTCTCCGCTTCATTGTGATCTCTCCTCCCTCGCCAGCCGGTGCTGAAACAAACATGCCCCTGATTGCTACTGCCGAGTCGCCGCTGGTGCTGCGGCTCAATCGTGATTTGGCGCGAACGATCAAACGCGGGCATCCGTGGGTTTATGCGGACGCTTTGCGTGATCTGCCGCAGGCGACCAGCGGGACGCCGGCGGTGTTGCTCGACAACCGGAAGGGACTGCCCGTCGCGATCGGGTTCTACGATCCGTCGTCGCCGCTCGCGTTCCGCGTCTGCGATTCCACCGGCTTGTCGAAGTTGGACGATCGTTGGGCCGAGCGTCGATTGCGTGAGGCCCGCACACTGCGAGTGAGCTTGTTCGACGAGCAGACCACAGGCTATCGGTTGCTCAATGGTGAAGGGGACGGCACACCGGGATTGGTGGTCGATGTCTATGGCAGCGCGGCCGTTCTGAAGCTCGACGGCGCGGGACCGTGCGGTTTTTGGAACGCCCGCGAAATCGCCGTTTGGCTGGCGGAGTCGCTCTCTCTGGACTGCGTCTACGAGCGTCGCAAAGAGCGGGGCAGCGAGGGCCGAGTCCTCGTCGGATCGATCCCTCAACAACCAGTCTCGTTCGTAGAGCATGGCCTGAAGTTCACGGCCGATCTGGTCAAGGGACAGAAGACCGGCTTCTTTCTGGACCAGCGCGAGAACCGTCACGCGATCCAACATTTGGCGCGAGGCCGCTCGGTGCTCAATCTGTTTGCCTACACCGGTGGCTTCTCGGTCGCCGCAGGTTGTGGAGGCGCGACGCACGTGACAACCGTCGATCTGGCCAAGCCCGCTGTGGACGCGGCTGTCGATCACTGGCGACTCAACGAGTTGCCCGAGTCCACTCACGAGGCACTCGCTGCCGATGCCTTCGTGTTCTTGGAGGAGGCGGCGCGCGAACGTAGGCGTTGGGAGATCGTCGTCGTCGATCCGCCGTCGTTCGCTCCGAATCAGGAGTCGATCGCCAAAGCCACGACTGCCTATCAAACACTGCTGGCGTCGGGAGCGCGCGTCACGACAAAGGGTGGTCTGCTCGCCGCCGCGTCATGTTCGAGCCACATTGATCTCACCGCCTTCCTGACAATCTGTGAGGAGGGCGTGTCCGA
>JAYTXB010000993.1:0-1843 GCA_043743205.1 Schlesneria sp. | reverse complement strand
CGCTGTCTCGGATTTGAAGCGAATCAAGAAGCAGGCGGAAGTCTTTGTTCGTGGCATTCTGAAGAACATCAAACGCTATCTCGATGATGGTGCCTACGCAGTGTGAGTCGTTGCAGAGAAGCACGACCTATTTTTAGCTGCACGCTTCGCAGCGGCTTTTCTCAGGATGGTTGATGTGGCGCAAACTCGACTTCGACCGCTTGCTCAAATGTTGACGCCATCGGTGAGCGATTCCGATACCGATGAGCCGTCGCTAGCAAAGTCTCTCGCCTGGGGACATCGCGCGACCTGGCCAGTGAACGGAATCCATCAAACCAGACGTATCCGCTTGGTCGATTTGTTTTGTGGTTGCGGTGCCATGACCCTCGGCGCTTGGGAAGCGGCAAGACGATCGGGTTACGGCTTGGATATTCGATTCGCTCTCGACTGGTCTCGAAAACCCTTGGAAGTGTTTCAACATAACTTCGGGTGTTCGACGGACGTTGTTGTTGACGCAGACGTTTCCAGCCTGCTCGGTGACGTTGGGTTGCCACTGTCTGTCCGAGAACAACAGTTGAAGCAAGCCGTGGGCCGATTGGACCTGCTTGTCGCTGGGCCGCCGTGCCAAGGGCACTCCGACCTCAACAATAGCTCGCGTCGCGCGGACCCGCGCAACAGGCTGTACCTCAAGGTTGTTCGAGCAGCCGAACTCTTAAGGCCGAAGACGATCCTGATCGAGAATGTTCCAGCGGTGGTGCATGACCGCCACGGCGTCGTCGATCGGGCGGTGACCTTGCTTGATAGTTTCGGCTATCACGTCGATCAAGCTGTTGTGTCGATGCTCAAGGTCGGTGTGCCACAGCAACGAAAACGGCACTTGCTGATCGCGTCTCGCCGCTGTCATTTCAGCATTCGCGAGTTCATCGAGAACTTGAACGCGATCGAGCCAACCGCCGGCATGTTTCTGTCTGGATTGGAAGCCGAACCCGACCAGTTCAAAGCGGCGTTCTATCAACCGTCCCGGCCCACGGCCGAGAATGCCAAGCGGATTCGGTATCTCTTCGACAACGACATCCACGACTTGCCGAACAGTCTCCGACCGTCATGCCATCGCGATAAACAGCACGCCTACATTTCGATGTACGGCCGAATGCACTGGGATAAACCAGCTCAGACTTTGACCAGCGGATTTGGCTCGATGGGGCAAGGTCGATTTGTGCATCCGACGCGACCGAGACTCATCACTCCACATGAAGCAGCACGTCTTCAGGGGTTTCCCGACTTCTTCGACTTTACGATCGTCGATTCCGTCACCGCTCTGCGCGAGATGATCGCCAATGCCGTACCGCCACCGCTGACGCTCGCGTTCGTCGCGGAGTTCATTCGGCGGAAACTGGTGTAACTGCTCATCTTTTCAATGACGTTTTGAGCCAGCTCAATCCTTGATAATGCAGGAGTTCTTGATGAGTGCGATAAGAATTGTGACCGTGGTGATTGGACTGGTGATGCTGGCCTCGGCTGTATCGGCTCAGGCGGTTGTTTATGAAGGGACCAGTGGACCGGGACTTGGGAAGCACATCGTGTTCCTCGCGGGAGATCATGAATACCGGTCGGAGGAAACGCTGCCTCAGCTCTCGCGGATTTTGGCGAAGCATCATGGCTTCAAGTGTTCGGTCCTGTTCAATGTCGACAAGAGCACGGGGGAGATCGTTCCGGGCAACTCGAACATGCCGGGACTGGAGGCGTTGGGCACGGCGGATTTGGCGGTGGTCTTCCTGCGGTTCCAGAATTTTCCGCAGGAGCAGATGCGGCATCTCGATGAGTATCTCAATCGCGGCGGGCCGGTGGTTGGACTGCGGACGGC
>JAYTXB010000992.1:0-1323 GCA_043743205.1 Schlesneria sp. | reverse complement strand
CAGCACCGACAGCGGGATTGCCAGCATTGCCACCGTGAGAATCAGATTCAGCACGACGATCTCGATGAGTACGATCCAAATCGCACGACGCGCGGTTCGCTCGACCGGCTCAACCATAATGCCAGTCATGTTGGCCACGGCTTCCACGCCCGAGATGGCCAAAATGATCGCCGTGAATTGCGTCCACCACTGAATGGGCGAACCGGTGGCGGGTTCGAGATGGACTTGTGGCAACGACGGTCCTGCCGCGACGGCGATGATCACACTGAACGCGATCGTGAGTAGCGCGGCCACCAGCGCGGCAGTCCCCGCTTTCGTCGGACCGTAGATATTTACCAGCCCCAACACGCCGATGCTCGCCGCCGCCCACAGGGCCGGGTTGGGGACATTCAGATAGTGGAAGGCATCGAGCGCGGACAGCGATGCCGTCACCACATAGTCCGCACTCAGCAGCAAGGCACCGAGCATCGCCAGCGACTGCGACTTTTGTTTCGCCGACGAATAGACGCCGCCTCCATCCGGGTACAACCGACAGATCACCGAGTATGCCCAGCCGACCGCCAGCAACAGCGCCGACATCGCCAGCATGAACCACAACGCCGCGTGCCGAGTGTGCATGAAGCACAGACCCAGCACATACAACCGACTCGTCCCCCAATCGCCGTACAACATCGGTCCGGCGTGATACCAGTGCAACTGGCGCGGACGATTCCCATGAACCAACATGTCTTGCTCTCCGAGACGCAGCACTGGAAAGCCGGGCGAGGCCGATCCGACCAAGGGACCGGTAACAGAAGGAGACCGAACTTGGCACAAGTGTCTTTCGGCGCAACTGCGTCGGAAGTTCCGTCGAACGCACGTGCGTTCAAGCTCACTTCATCGAACGTGAAGGCGTTCAGGCCCACCGTCCAAACCAAAACACCATGCCCCACTTCGGTCCCTCATCCTCGACGCGCTGACGGGGTTAGCTGACGGGCTGGGAGTCGAGTGATCTCCCTCCAGCTTTGGCTGGATTAGCCCCAAGAATTGGTTCCCCCGCTCTGCCGCAGTCAGGCAGATTTAACGTTCGTCACAGCCTGACCAGTGATGACTGCGTCTCAAACTGGAAAAACGGTAGCACGAACACCACCCGCCGCGAAAGGCCAACAGGCTCGGCTGTCGGACCAAGATAGAAATGTCACAGGGTTCACCAACTTAGAAATGTCACATTCTCGTTCGGGAGGGCGGCGGCTGGCTTGTGTGGAGCCTTGGTTGTCGTGGGGGCTGTGGGCTTCGGCTTTGCCTTGGATGGGCGGGTGCAGACCTCGGTCCAGGACAGCGGAC
>JAYTXB010000991.1:0-6384 GCA_043743205.1 Schlesneria sp. | reverse complement strand
AGCTCGGGAAGGAAGTCGCACGCTTGGCCGAGACCAAACAACGACTCGGCCTTGCCGTAGCGCAGTCGCAGCGTCACGACGACGTTGCCGCCGCGATTCTTCTTCGTGAGGAACGCCGTCTGAATCCCTTCGATCTTGCCGCGCTGGACCCGCTTCTCGATCGCAGCGGGCGACGCATCGAAGACTTCGCCAATCGAGAACTCCGCGCGACCCTTGTAGTCCTTCACGAGCGACGCGACTTCCGGCGGCGCAGCGATCGGTGTTCGTTGAGGCTCAGTCGTCGGCAGATAGACGCCGACGGTGCGGTTGCTCGCTGGGAGATACTTCTTCGCGACACGGTTCACGTCGGCCGTTGTCACTTGTTGCAACTGGTCGCGATAGAGGAAGAACAACCGCCAGTCACCTGCTCCGGCCCACTCGGACATTTCAGCGGTGAGCTTCGGCGTGTTGTTCGAGCTTTGGTCCCAAATCTTGAGCAGCGTCTGCTTGATACGGGCCACTTCGACATCCGTCGCGCCGTCGTTCGCCAGCGTGTCAATCGTGTCGAGCATCCCGTCCAACACCGCTTGCGGCTCGTTCCCGCTGGCCACTTCCGCTGCGAAGTTCATCGCACTCGGGTCATGCCACGCATAGACCGATCCTTCGACTTTGGCCGCACGACGACGTTCGACCAACGCCTTGTAGAGTCGCCCCGTTTTGTCGGCGGAGATGATTCCTTCGAGCACCGAGACCGCCGCGAAGTCGGGATCGGTGGCGGCGGGCACGTGATACAGCGCCGCCACGACGGAGACCTTGCCGACGCGACGCAGCGTCACGTGACGCTCGCCGTCCTGAGCCGGTTCTTCGGTGTACGTGTTGCGGATCGGCTCGGTCGGACACGCGATCGGAGCGAAGTGTTTGACGACCATCGCCAACGCTTTCGCTTCGTCAAACCGACCGCCGATGAACAGGACCGTGTTGTCCGGGCGATAGTAGCGTTTATAGAAGACTCGCAAATTACCGACGGGAACCCGCTCGATGTCAGCGCGATTGCCGATGGTCGATTTGCCGTAGTTATGCCACTCGAACGCGGTCGCCATCATCCGCTGTTCGAGGATCATCTTGGCGTTGTTCTCACCCATCTCGAACTCGTTGCGGACGACCGTCATCTCGCTGGACAAGTCTTCGGCCTTGATCGGACAGTTCACCAACCGATCGGCCTCCAGCCCAATGGCGTATTCGAGATTGTCGTCGCTGGCGGGGAGCGTCTCGTAGTAGTTCGTGCGGTCGGTCCAGGTCGAGCCGTTGTAGTCAGCTCCGCGTTCCTGCAAATCGCGGTCGGAGTGCGGATGCTTCTCGGTCGGCTTGAACAGCATGTGTTCGAGCAAGTGCGCCATCCCGGTCTCGCCGTAGCCCTCATGCTTCGACCCGACGAGGATCGTCATGTTGACCGTCACCTTCGGTTGCGAAGGCTCAGGAAACAGTACGACCTTCAACCCGTTCGCCAATTGGTACTCGGTGAAGCCTTCGACACTGGCCACCCGCTTCGGCTTGGCTGACTCGTCGGCCGTAGCCACTGCCACACTCAAACCCATCAAACAGACCAGACACATTCCACGAAAGATCATGAAACCAGACTCCTTTCAACGTGTTTCAACCCGCGATGCGATCCACCGCGATGAGCAACCAGAAGAGACGCCCCCGACGCGGTCAGGTTAGCCACGGAGATCAACGAGTGCGAGGCAGTGCTGGTCCGCAAGTTCGTCACGACCGCTGTCGCGCACATCCAAACTGAAGTATCAAAATTTACTGGCTCTCCGCCATTCCTGTTGGCCCGCAGAAATTAGCCACAGGGCGCTAGCCCCGGTTAAGCGAAATCGAACCGGGGCTAGCGCCCTGCGGCTGATCTACCACAAGAATCAACTCGAATGGCGGAGAGCCCCACTTAATTGATGCGCCAGTCCAAAGCCGATCGGCATGACTTCGTAGCCCTGTCGCAGAGCGACAGGGCTACGAAGGGACAATCGAATGCCGCCGCGGCCTCAGTCAACGGCACACCGCAAAACAGAGCAGTGCTGCTGAATCTTGAACCACTGCCGCTCACGACTTCTCCTCGCGTTGTGGGCGGCATATCGGCTGTAACTTATTCACTGCCCAAGCATTGCTGGCCACATTGCCGATCCGCGACTTGCTGGGAACACGGGTTGCATAGAGGGTCGGCTGGCAGTCCGGCGCTTCGTCGAGTTTTACTTTTTGTTGTCGAATTTGGCCGCGACTTCCATCCTGTTGCTGAGGCGGCCGCCAGCTTTTTTGCAGTCGCACAATGTGATTCCGAGTTAAGCCTCACGCGGACAGGAAAGAGACGTTTTTACGTTTAGCTCCGACGCCAACAGCGTGAGGGAGAACGCGGGCAAACCTTAGATCGCATGCACGCGATTGGCGTCGCGGCTAAACGTCTCACTTCGAGCCGCGCGAGGTCTAGTAAAGCAAGGAGTTTTTGAATGCAGACCATCTCCGATTTGAAGGTTTATGAAGCCGGCGAACTGACCGTGATTGGGTTCGGAGGAGCGGAGATTCTCGACGACGTGAACCTCGCTCAATGTCGAGACGAAATTGCAGAACTGATTCGTGTTCATGGTTGCCGGACACTGGCTTTTGATCTGACGGGCGTTCTTCTCGTCCCGAGCGGGCTGCTGGGTGTCCTTGCTTCGGTCAAGCGGTTGGGAGTCGAGATTCATCTCTACAACGCTTCGGAAGACATCCGCGAAGTCTTGGAGATCACCAAGCTCGACAAAACGTTTCATTTACATCGCGTCGCCGTCTGAGACGACATTGAGGACAACAGAAGTCGGACTGGCGATCACTGAATCGGCTGTTTCAGAGGATTCAAAGTCACTGTCACTGTCAATGGAATGAAGCTCCGGGCTGACCGGGGCTTTTTTTGTTGGCCCGCTTGCCAGCTTTGAAACGGGTGGAGAAGCTGGCAAGCAGCGGCTCTTTATTCCAGACAACTCTCACTTCACTCATCGAGTCTTCTCATGCACAACGGTAACGACTCATTCGCGAAGCCCATGCACAATGGACGTTGGCAAGCGGCGGTCAATTTGGCGACCGAGATGTGTCGTACGAAAACCCTGACATCGGTAGCTCTGGCATCGGGCACAGCGAACACGGTGGAAGGTCCGGTTCATCTCGGCTGGCAGGCTCCCGAGACGACTGTTCCGCTGCGAGAAGATGCACTTTTTCTGGTTGCATCCATCACAAAGCCGATTGTGGCAACGGGGGTGCTCCTGTTAGTCGAGCGGGGACTTTTGACGCTCGGGGATCGCGTGACCGATGTCATCCCCGAGTTCGGTCGAAACGGAAAGCACGGTGTCGAGGTTCGTCATCTGTTGACTCATACTTCGGGGCTGCCCGACATGCTTCCAGACAATATTGAGTTGCGCCAAGCAAATGCGCCGCTGAGTCGCTTCGTGGAGCGGACGTGCGAGGAACCGCTCACCTTTCCGCCGGGACGCGGCGTCCAGTATCAGAGCATGGGCTTCACGATCTTGGGAGAGATCATCGCGCGCGTCACCGGTCGCTCGTGCGCGGACTTTCTCCAGCAAGAGTTGTTCAAGCCACTGGAGATGAACGACACGTGGCTCGGTGTGCCTGATGAATGGTTCGAGGACGATGCCTCGCAGGCCTCTCGCATTCCGACGGTGCATGTTCCCGCCGAACACTTGGATGGCTCGACGTGGAATTGGAACAGCCGTTACTGGAGACAACTCGGCGCACCGTGGGGCGGCTTGCTGGTCACGGCCCGCGATCTCGCCACGTTCGCACAGTTCCTGTTGCGTGGGGGAACCACTCGCGCGGGGTGCCGACTCCTCAGTCCCGCTGCCATCGCCGCCGCGACTCGCAACCAACTGAGCGCGATGCGTGACGTTCCGGGCGATGAGCGTCGTTGCCGTCCGTGGGGACTGGGCTGGCGGCTGAACTGGCCTGCCCATAGCGCGAACTTTGGCGACCTGCTCGGTCCCAACACGTTCGGCCATTGGGGGGCGACAGGTACCGTTTTGTGGATCGACCCCGATCAACGAAACTTCGCCATGATTCTCACGACCACTCCGCAAGAGCCAGCCGGTCACAGTCTGTCACGGCTGTCCAACATGATCGCCGCGGCGTGGTGCTAAGCAGGCTGTTGAAAAACGTCTGTGGCACGGCCTTCTAGGCCGTGCTTCCAACTGGAAAGACACGGGCAAGGATGCCCGTGTCACCTTTTTCGACAGGCTGCGAGACGGCGATCAGGGGCAATTCAAGCGGCCTCGGCGTCGGAGTCATCTCCGATGCGGGCGATGCGGTTACGAGGAACAAACGGGAGTATCTGCTCGTCGCCGGGATAAAGCTCGTAGCGCATCACGTAGGCGTCTTCTTCCGTATCTTCGTAGTGACCGCGAAGCACACCATTCGCTTGCAGGCCCTGGCTACGGAAGAACAGTTGTGCCGCGAGATTGGTCTCACGCACTTCCAGACAGATTTCCTGACGCCGCTGTTGCGAGAGCTTGTTGACCAGCTTCTCGACCATTTGGCTGGCGACACCCTGTCGTCGCGACCACGGTGCGACGGCAAAGTTGAGTACGTGGAGTTGTGACTTGAGGAGTTCGTAGATCATGAAACCGACGATCCGCTCCTGTCTTTCGGCCACCATGCCAATGCAATTGCGTTGACGCAAGCAGCAGAGGAAGTCTTCCTCGGACCACGCGAACTCAAAGCACTGCCGTTCGATGTCGAGAACCTCCGACATGTCGCGGCGAATCATCCAGCGGATCTGCACATCGCACCGGGTTTTGGAAACCGAACGTTGTGGGCTGCTTCCGAAGCTCATGACGGCCTCCCTGCCATCTCAAGCGTACTGTCGAACCGGGTCGTCCTCGCGCGGTGGAGTCATTCACCACGCGGGCGGAGGAAAGTAGCGGAAGTCGTTTTTTGTGCCTAGAGCGCATTCCAAGTGACAAGATGCGTTTTTTTGACCCTGCGACTGTGTCGCGAGCCTGTCGTTGCGCATCGCATTCAGCGGGCGCAGGACCAACCATCGAAACCGTGAACAGTACTCACACCGGCGCGAGGGAGTGGAATTTGGGACGAGTTGGCCGTATCAACTCGCACTGCGGGATAGGTTGTTCGCTCGCAGTCCTGAAACACTCAACAACGGTTAGCAAAGACGATCATGAACTTGACGAACTCCTCGATTTCGCTGACACGACGACAAGCCCTGATGACGGGAGCGATCGCTTTGAGAGCGACTGCCTTGGCCGCTGCCGCGCCAACGGACAAGCACGAGACGCCGTGGATTGACGCTCACTCGCACATCTGGCCACCAGAGACAGACAAGTTTCCGTTGACCAGCGGTCAGACGAAAAAAGACCTCAACCCGCCGAGCTTCACCGATGATGAGTTGATGGCGATCGCTCGTCCGGAAGGTGTGGGGCGAGTCGTCCTGATCCAACATTCGGTCTATCACCTGTTCGACAACTCGTACTTGATCGACGCGGTTCGTCGGCATCCCAAACTGTTTCGCATTGTCGGCATGGTCAACGATCAACTCCCCTCACCGGGCAAGACGATGAAGGCATTACTGCCACAGGGAGTCACCGGGTTTCGCATCACCCCGTTCGTGCGGAAGGAGAAGCAGGCCGAGTGGCTCGCCGAACCGGGCATGATCGAAATGTGGAAGACCGGGGCCGAGACGCAACAGGCCCTGTGTTGCCTCATCAATCCCTCGGACCTGCCGGGCGTCGATCGGATGTGTGAACGACATCGCGACACGCCGGTCGTCATCGACCACTTCGCCCGGATCGGATCGGACGGGCAGTTTCGCGAGGAAGACCTCAAAAATCTGTGCCGACTCGCGCGACACAAGCACGCAAGCGTGAAGGTCTCGGCGTACTACGCCCTCGGCGAGAAGAAACCGCCGCACCTCGAACTGATCCCGATGATCAAGAGGCTGTTCGAGGTCTTCGGCCCGCAACGCCTGATGTGGGCCAGCGACTGCCCGTATCAGATTCAGGGAGCCAACAATTACAAGGACTCGATCAGCCTGATCCGTGATCGGATCGACTGGCTCACGCCGGAAGACCGTCAGTGGCTGCTCCGCAAGACGGCGGAAAAGGTCTTCTTCTTTGCGTGAGGTCACGATGGTCTCAACCCGGTAGGGTGCGTGAAGCCTTCGGAACGCACCAGCATCGCGTTGAAGAATGGTGTGTTCCGAAGACTCCACACACCCTACGGAACTTTGGTTGCGGGACCGATCCCCGCGTCAGCGAGCCTTCTTCGCCTTTTTGTTTCCCTGCGGAACGGCATCGGTGAACGGGGGGCGTTCAAACGTTTGGCCGTCGCCGGTGACGCGCGGGTCGCCGACTT
>JAYTXB010000990.1:0-16068 GCA_043743205.1 Schlesneria sp. | reverse complement strand
ACCCTTGCGGCAACGACTTACGGTGGGCCTCGAAGACTCGACCGCACCCTACAATCCCTGCAACTTCAAACTGGACGGAGCCGTGCCGTCGTTCGTGGTTGGTCACCCTGTCGCGCCGCGACAGGGTGGCCTTGCCGAACAGACGTTGCGATTCTGCATCTGAAGCGCGGGCCTTCGGTCGGGCGTTTCGGCGAGGTTTGGAACCGCGCGTCGAACAACATCAAACGGCATACTTCCTCGCTCAGACTTCGGACGAGTTTCTCAGGCCAGTCTCCAGCGTTTGCGCAGGAGCCACTCGGCCGTCAGTAACGAAACAAGAAGTGAGAGGGCTTCCCAGCGGTTCCAGAGCGGGATGGGATCCTCGGTTTGCAACGGGACAGGCGTGCCGTGCGGGATTTCTGACGGTAGCCGGTCAACATCCTCCAGCGTGTAGAACCGGCCGTGCGTCTGCTTCGCAGCGAGCTGCATGTCCGTCTTGTCCATGCCACGGCGTTGCAATTCACGTTGAGGTGCCTCAATGCGGAAGTCCGTGGCGGGGGGCGCCTCTTTGAACGCGGGTTGAGAAATCCACGCGTGATAACTCCCCTCGTTCAGTCGCGGGAGCTGAGCTTCAAACAGTGTCGGTGCTTCGCGAAGTCGAGTCAGTTTGACGGACTGCCGTCCCTCCCCTTTGCGGTCGAGGATCACCGACACACCGCTCGCGTCCGTGGGGAGAAACTTCTCATCGACGAACCGCACACGGAGCGTGACCGGTTGCCCGCGCTGATAGACCAGTTGATCGACGCTCAATTCGGCCGTCCGATCCTTGCCGATCAGCCGGCCTCGACTGAGATAGCGCACGGCTTGAATCCAATAGCGGCCGTAGTGCAGATCGCCCGTGCGGAACCGCCAACGCCACGTTTCGTCGGTCGCGTGAAACAAGACTTTGCCAGCACCAATCTGCTGAATCGAGATCACCGGCAAACGCCCGTTCGTTCCCGACTTCAGCGGATGTTCGGCGAAGACGCGGACACCGGGCTTCAGCTTTGGAATCTCGACCAGCCAGTAGAGGCTCGGCAGTCCATTCCAAATTCGCAGGCTGGCGGCTTCGGTCTCGCCAAGTCGAAACAGGCTGTTCCCCTTTTGGCCTTCGAGCGTCAATGCCGGATGAAAGCTGTCGGACGTGGCGACTTCAGTGGCGATGGGTTTGATGTCGGCCACAGCAAACGGCAACAACATCTCCAGCGGAGTCCCGCCGAATGCCAGCGGGTTCGATTGCGATCCCGCGATGAAGATGACGCTGCCACCTTTCTCTCGCACGAAGTCACGCACATTTTCCATGACGGCGGGACCGAGCAACGTCGGCGAAAGGTCACCCAGAACCAGCACGTCGAACCGCGCGAGATCCTCGCGCTTGACGGGGAAGTTCTGAATGGCCGTCTTGTCCTCTTGAGCGTATTCGAGGTCCGCGTCTTGCAGCAGCGTACTCAGCTCGATCGACTTGTCTCGTTCGAGGAGTTGTTTCAAGTAACGGAATTCGTAGCGCGGCAGCCCGTCCGCGAGCAACACGCGAATCTTCTCTTCACGCACGCTGACGTGTCGTGTTTCGAGATTGTTCAGCGGATTGGTTTCATCACTCAGCGGAACGACATCGAGCGCGAGATCCAGCTCGCCGGCAGTCGGTGACGAGTACGACAGTTCAACCTTTGCAGTCTGTCCGTCGGCAGGGGCGGTGATTTCTTGAGTCGCCAGCGGCGTGGAGTTTCCTTCCTGACGCAACCGCAGCGTGAGCTTGCGACCGGAGTAACCGAAGCTCTTCACTTTCGCGGCGAACAACATTGGGTCGCTCACGAATGCCACGTCATCCACGAGCGTGTCGAAGAGTTGCACATCCTTCGCCGCGTCGTCACTTCCCAAGCCGACGACATGCAGTTGAATCCCCTTGCGACGAACGGACTCGGCAATCGTCGAGAGCTTGTCCGCATCAGACACGCTGGCCACTCCATCCGTAAAGAGGATCAGTGCGGCGGGCGGTGTCCCACGCAAGTCGCTCAACACTTTCTTCACGGCGGGAGCGGGTCGGGTCTGATCGCCGTCGGCACGCAGTGCCAGAATCTCGGCCACGGCGGCCTCTCGTGGCGAAGCGACTGACTTCGGGGTTGCCGGGCTTGCTGGCTGTGAGTTGGCGGCGGTGTCGAATCGTGGCTCGGTGTCGAGGTTCGATGGTGGCTCTGAGAACGAAGGCGACTGAGTCGATCGCGCTCGCTCATCGAGATCGGCCGCGTCCAATGGCGAAGCGGTTTCAGCGAACCGATAGAGCCGCACTTGATGCTCGCGTTCCAGGTCCGCCAGAAACTGCCCCCCGTTGCGAGTGAGAACGTCTTGAGCCAACGCGAGCCGATGCCCGTCGCGACCGGGAGTCTGCGCGAGGCCGCTCGCCCAACGAGCCGCCTGCGAACCGGACGGGTATTGGTCTCGCAACGACATGCTCGCAGAGACATCGATCAGCACGGCTACACTCGGTAAGCCTGTCCGTTCCACGGTCAGACTGAGTTCCGTCAGCATGGCGACGACGAGGGCGAAGACCGCCACTCGCAGCGCGACCAAGACACCGCGCTGCCGCCCGCGCAGCGCCGCTCCGTCACGCCGGTAGACCCACACGACCAGCACGAGCAGAGCCACCGAACCGACGGCGACGAGCCACGCCGGACCGGGAATTCGCCAATCCAAACGCCAAGCCGTTCCCTCGCCAGCAGCAGGGAGCTGCAAACCGAGATACCACGCCAAAAAGTGTTGCAGTCGAAGCATCGGACCACGCCAAGAAGTAAGCGTTGGGAGGAGCTGAGAGAGAGTTCTCAACGGACGGCTGAGAGGTGCCGCGAGTATAGAGGCCGTCAGTCTGCTCGTCGCGTGCAGGCGCGTTCGCAGAGGCTGCTGCTGGGTTCAGTCGTCAATGGGTGGTCGTCTTTTCTTGTTCCCTCTCCCGCCCGACTTTGGGGGGAGAGGGTTAGGGTGAGGGGGGATTGGCATTGCGCTGAAAGGCCGGGCGTACCTGCGTCGCGTTCTTGCGGTCGGTCAGACCTGTGTTCCACGTTCTCTCGACAGTTCAGCCCCCTCACCCTAACCCAATCTCCTCTCCCCCGAAGACGGGGGAGAGGGGATTGGAAAGCGACCACCCATTGACGAATGCACCCAGGCTTGTTGAGGCTCGCTGAATCCTTGATCTACTTCAGCACTTGACCGTTCGCCGCCGCCATCGGAAAGGTTGAACCGCTCCTCCGCGAGTCCCTTTCCACGGACGTGTGACCTGACAATGAAAGACTGATGATGATTCACATTCCTGGGTGGTGGGGTTTCGACGACGAGCCATTGGATGACGCTTGGAACAAGTGGGGCCTGGGCGTTGTGGTCCCGAGTCTGATCGTACTGTTCGGCGTGTCGCGAATGATCCTGCGTGTGGCGGTCTTGTACGGTCCCCGCAGAACCTCGCTGACGCTGACCGGTTGGGACGCGATCGCCTTCGGGGCCAGCCTGGTCGGTGTCGCGATCTTCATGCACTCGCACTACCACTGGAACTTGTCCCGCTCGCTCGCCGCATTTGCCGATCTCGGCAAGGTCTTCGGGATCATCCTGGGAGTGGTGGCGATCGGCTTTGTCGTCGTCCGCAACATCTCGCCAATCTGATGCCCCCGCCTGCCGGTTGCGAGTCTTCGATCACTGACCCACAATGCCCAACCGCTCAAGACCACACCCTTTTCAAGAGCCACGGCATGACCCCCACTCGCCTCGCAATCCTCACTCTTCTATTCGTATTTGTCTCATCGACCTTCGGGCAGGACGAGCCTCCGCGATCGCTCGACCCACGGCTGAAGATCGAACTCTTCGCCGAGAATCCACAGATCGCGACGCCCACCGGGATTGATGTCGATCATGCGGGACGAGTCTGGGCGATCGAAAGCAACACGCACTTCCCGCCCGAGGGCTACCAAGGCCATCCAACCGACCGAGTCCTCGTGATGGAAGACACGGACACGGACGGGGCGAGAGATCACAAGGCGGACAAGATCACGGTCTTCAAGGATGGCCTGACGCACACGATGAGCATCGCGGTGAAGCCGGTGTGGTTGGAGATGGTTGAGGGTCTAGGGTTGAAGGTTGAGGGTCAGAAACAGCCAAAACAACAGCCGCCTTCTTCTCTCTCTTCCCCATCAACCATCAACCCTCGACCATCAACCGTATTCATCGCCACTCGTCGCGAGATCCTGCTCTGTACCGACACCGATGGTGACTTGAAGTGCGATGAGACCAAGCGGCTCGTGCATCTCGAAACGACCGGGAACTATCCGCACAACGGGCTGGCCGGGTTCGCGTTTGACGCCCTCGGCAACATGTTCTTCGGGTTCGGTGAGAACCTCGGTGCGGACTACAAGATCATCGGCAGCGACGGCATCACGCTGTCGGGTGGAGGCGAAGGAGGCAACGTCTATCGCTGTAAGCCCGACGGGTCGAAGCTCGAACGCTGGGCGACCGGCTTCTGGAATCCGCACGCCAGTTGTTTCGATGCGTTTGGCCGACTGTTCACGCTCGACAACGATCCCGACAGTCGTCCGCCGTGCCGTCTGTTGCACATCATTCCCGGCGGCGATTACGGCTATAAGTTCCGCAACGGCCGCAAGGGAACGCATCCGTTCACAAGCTGGAACGGCGAGATCCCCGGCACGCTGCCAATGGTTTCGGGCACGGGCGAGGCCCCGTCGGGCATCGTCTGCTACGAATCGGACGGCTTCCCCGAGGACTATCTCGGCACGCTGCTGGTCGGCAGTTGGGGCGATCACCGCATCGACAAGTTCGTCCTCAAGCCGCGCGGCGCGTCGTTCGAGTCGTTCCCTCAGCCGGTCATCAAGGGCGGAGAAAACTTCCGCCCTGTCGGCCTCGCCCTCGCCCCGGACGGTTCGCTGTACGTCACCGACTGGGTGCTGAAGGACTACAAGCTGCACGGCAAAGGCCGAGTCTGGCGAGTCTCGGCGAAGGACGAGCCGAAACGTGAGGTCGTAGACGCAATCAAACTTGCTCCTCCAGTAAATCCAATTGAATTGAGGGAACGTCTGAGCGCAAAGAGGCTGGACACTCGAAGAAGAACGGCAAACCAAGCTTCCAAGTCGCCTGAGACGATGGCGAGGATGGAAGCGCTGCTTTCGGACAAGACATTAGATCGGCGGGCGTTTGAAGAGGGCGTTCGATTCGTAGGGACTCATCGAGAAATACGTGAGTCAGGTGAGCATCATCGACACATCGCTGCAATGAATTGGATGCGGAGTGACGATCCGTTTTTGCGACGGGCTGCGGTGTACCAGATGACGATCATCCCCATGAACATCGATCGGCTTGCACAGTGGTTTGTTGACCACACTGAAAATGAAGCCAACTTGGTACGTCGAGTCAACACGATGGAAGTTGCAACGCTCGTTCTTCGTGAATCACACCCCCAGTCGCTACGCCTTGCTTCATTGGCAATCAAATCCGCTGAGCCTGTATCTCGTCGCATCGCGATCCAGTGGGTTGGCGAAGAGAATCTCAAAGAGCTTCGCCCGGAAGTCGAGAAGGTGCTGGCGTCCGAGCCGATGACGGGCGATCTGTTCATGGCGTGCCTCGCGTCGCTGTCGATGCTCGATGGCGTGCCGCCTGCTGAGTTCGAGAAGGCTCCGCCGGTGCAGCACATTCTGCCCATCGTCAGGGACGCCAAGCGGTCGGCGTCGCTGCGAGCCATCGCGCTGCGCATGCTGCCTCCCACGCTGAAGGAACTCGATGGAAAGCTGCTCGGTGAATTGGTGACGGTGATGAAGGAAGAACCGGGGGACTCACGTCCCCCGCTCGCCGATGAGTTGCGTCGCGAGGCCGTGCGGACGTTGCAGCACTCGCCGATTCCCGAACGGGATGAACTGTTGAGACCGATCGCGGCGGATGAGTCGCTCGACGTGAACCTGCGAGCAGATGCTGTGGCCGGGCTGGCTCCGGTCGATCATCACGCCAAGCTCAACGACGCGACCCGCGATCTGCTATTGAAGCTGCTCAGACATCCGAAGTCTTCGGAGACTTCGGATGTCTCGACGCTCGCGGTCGAAGCGGTGCGGTCGCTGCGCGGTGCGGCGATGTCGAAGGGAGATGAGCCGACTCGCGATACGAAAGTTGCCGAGACACTGAAGCAACTCGACGCGGAGTTGAAGAAGGGGGAACCAGCCGGCTCACGCCGACCGCTCGCCGAAGCGATTGCGTTCGCGCTCGGTCAAGGTAGGGAGGGCAGTGCCCACCAAAAGCCCACAGTGGACGAGTTGGTGGGCACTGCCCTCCCTACGGGGAACGCCGAAGCCGGTCGGCGAGTCTTCTTTAACGCGAACAGCGCCGGCTGCTTCAAATGCCACACGGTGGGCGGCCGAGGCGGCCAGGTTGGTCCCGATCTGACGGTCATCGCCCGCACGATGGACCGTCAGAAACTGGCCGAGTCGATTCTCGAACCGAGCAAGGAAATCTCACCGCAGTTCACGACATGGGCTGTGGAAACGACGAGCGGCAAGGTTTTGACGGGGATGTTGCTCGGTGAGGAAGTCAACGGCGATCTGCGCCTCGGCGACAACACTGGCAAGATATTCTTCGTTCCGTTCAAGGACATCGAAACGAGACAGCCGCTGAAGACCTCGACGATGCCCGAGAAGCTGCACGAACAACTGACGCCGTCCGAGTTCCGGGACCTGATCGCGTACTTGGAGACGCTGAAGTAGTCGGCGCGCGTCAGAACCACGCACGATCGCTTCACATTCGGAGTGGGGCGGTAACCTCTTCTTCATCCGTGGTCCGGCTTTGCATCCGTGCGGTCTCCTCTTCCGAGCCAAGAGTGAATCACACGGATGGCAGAGCCGGAGCATGGATGAGAAACACGAGTGACGTGAGAGCAGGGTTCGCACGCTACGGCGGTGATTCACTGGCGGTGAAGCGATTGACCAGAAACCGGTGAATCATCCGGCGTATACCTCGCATGATCAGGATTGACCGGTGGACGCGAATGCGAGTCATGGAATGCCTTGCCTACTCAGGACCGGCGCATCAATCACTGTCGGAGTTTGGTGAGCCGGGTGCCGTGAGGGCCCGGAGTTCTAGCCCACTTTATTCATGAAGAACCACGGATAGTACGGAAGTTCACGGAGGGGAACGAGTTGAGGGACGACGCTGATTGACAACGTGTCTATTGAACGGAAATCCCTTCACAGATCACAACCTCTGCCTCTGCTTTGCTTCCGTGCATTTCCGTGTTTTCCGTGGTGAATAATCCGGGCTAGGCGAAGAACCCGGGGCCTCACGGCACCCGGCTCACCTAGATCATCCGATTATTACCGCCAGTTGTTGATGCGCCGGTCCTTAGATCAGACATTCCAAGACGGAAATTCTCGGTGCGTTCGGAGCCGAGAATCCGATCAGCTCCCACCGCGTGGGCGATTCACCTCGCTCCGCAACGGCTTCAGCCTTGTACCGCTTCGCACAGAGCACGCCACCACATCAGAGCCAGCGTTTGCGACCCCGCTCGAATCCAGACTCGACCGCGCAGGCCCGGTCGCAACGCGCCGCGATGGGGCGTGACTTCTGCGCGATGGAAGCCGGTCAACTCAATGCGGACGCGATAGTGCGGCGTGGCGAGTTGTCCCGCACCGGGGCCGAAGGTCACTGCGGGCAACTCACTGCCGGAGACGTTGAGCAACTGGGCGGGCGGGTCGGTAACATCTTGCACTCCCAACTCACGCACGTGGCCCAGCAAGGTCTCGGCGGGAAACGCATCGAGCTTGATGGCCACCGGCTGGGCGGCTCGTACAAATTCGATCTGACTCTGCGGGAGAATGGCGACCGCTTCGTAGTCGGTGGACTCGGCAATACGACAGACGGGCGTCCCTGCTTCCAAAACCGCTCCGACGTTTTGTGAACTGAGCGGCGAGCGTGACCAACGCGACAACGCAGTGACCCGCGATGTCCCTTCCGGCGCGAGATGCTCTAGCTCCGGCTCCGGAACCACGCTACCCGACCGTGGCGCACGAACGGCTAAGTCGTCCAAGCGTTGCTGCTGGAGGGCCAATTGCGAGTCGAGTTCCTTCAGGAGTGATTCCAGTTGTTGGCTGCTGGCCGGATTGAGTGACGCCTGCGCGGCGTTCAATTGAACTTGAATCGAGGCGCGCTGCTGCAAGAGTCTGTCGTGAGCAAACCGGAGTTCAGGGTTGTCGAGTTCGATGAGCAGATCGCCCTGTTGAACGGCTTGCCCGGCCACGACATGAATCTTCCGAATCAAGCCCGGTACGGCGATCGTCACTTGCTGCGATTGAGTCGGCTCAATCGTCAGCACCGCATACACCCGTCGCGGGAGTGGCACGACACACAGCGCGTAGGCCAACGCGGCGACGATCGCCGCCGCCAAAATGGGACGCCACCATTGCTTCGGTCGCAACACGGTTGGGTTTCTCCTCGCGGTCATGATGCCCATCAGAAGTGGTAGGACGAACATGTTGGTGGCGGCCAGCGCGGCCAGTCCCCAACCGAAAATGGTGAGCTTGTACGGCTGAAGAAAGGTCGTCAGAAACCAGACCATGAAGACCGTCACCATCCAGCCGTAGACGGTCGCGGCGATCGCATACAGCATAAACAGCAACCCGCGCACGCCGGTTGGCCCCGGAGCGGCCGCATCCGTTCCCCAACACCACTTGGTCGCGTAGTGCTTCAAGCTGGCGTACGACTTTTGACGGAGGTTCGGCACTTCCAAAAAGTCGCTCATCACATAGTAGCCGTCGAACTTCATCAGCGGGTTCGCGTTGATGAGAAACGTCTGCACGGAACCGAACAACATCGCCGAGAACGCGATGCTGTGCAGCACGCCCGGCGGAGTGGACCACCAGACGAACGTCGCCAGCGAAGCAGTCAGCAGCTCGACGTACACGCCCGCAGCGGCAATCGCGATCCGATGCCACTTGTTCGGCAGCATCCACGAGTCCGACACGTCGCAGTACAGACACGGCGAGAAGCACATGAACAGCAGGCCCATCGCGTGGCATTCGCCGCCGAAATGTTTGCACGTCAGGGCATGACCGAACTCGTGCAGCACCTTGACGACGCCAATCGTCAGCCACAGCCAGAGAATGTTTTGCAGATTGAAGAAGGCGTGGAGGTCTTGCAGTTCGGGACGGCTGGAAAATTGATCGAACCGCCCGATGACGAGCATCGCGGCCGACAACATCACCGCCAAGGCCAGCCCCACGCCGACCGGATGAAACAACCCTCTCACCCACGGATAGAGTCGGTTCAACAGGGCATCGGGATCGAAGGCGTGCAGTTTCAAATAGAGGATGCGCGAGAGCCAGCCGAACCACTGCGGTCGTTGCCGCTGTTGGTAACGCACGAAAAACGCGCGGGACGTTGCGGCGGGATCGGCGTCCTCTAACAGCCCGACCTGCTGCCAGCGTTTGACCAACTGAGCGATCTCTTCGACCGTGACCTTGAACGGGGACGGTTCCTCGATGAAGGCCGCGTGCAACTCGACGGCGTTGCGCTGGCCATCGAGCAGTTCAAACAGGCGAAACTCCTGCGCGGCGAATCGAAAGTAACGGAGCGACAGCGGGTCTTTCACAAAGAAGGCGGCGCGTCCCTGAAACTGCTGCTCCTGCACGATCAAATCGGCACGGCGAGCAGGCAGGGGGCGAGTGGCCTTCGAGGTGGCGGCCGCAACAGACACGATTCAGACTCCGGAAAGAGTGGGACGCACACCGTACCCCGCAGCGTCAGCGCGGGAGTGCGGCAGCTCGTCAATCAGCGGAATCCCTCGCTGACGCTGCGAGTGACTTCTTAATCCAAGCACCATGGGGCTGACGCCGCCCCGTTGAGAAAGGTTTGTTTGGGAGTCAGTACCACCAGTACGTGGAGACGACTTCGATCAACTCGCGAAACATCACAAACCCGGTGGAGCGTTGGCCGCAGTTCAGCCGCGCATTGACTTCCGTTCCATCGCGCAGCGGGGGCGGTTTGGTTGGGTCGAGATCAATGATCGCACGCACCACGTGCCCCTTCGCGGTGAGGTCCGTCCGAGACGACAGTTCTCGCAGGGTGCCGGTGAAACGCGTTTCCGGATCGGTGGCGAGCACGAAATCTACCGTGAGCTTCTCGCCTGGAGGTAACTCGGCCAGGCGTCGCGCGACGTACCCGGAACGGTCTTCGAGAATGTTCAGTTCGACAACCCACCGACCACTTGGATCGATCTGTTGGAACAAGGCATCGCCCTGCCGCACGGGGCGGTGCAACAAGTTTTGAGCGAGGTTCCAACTCGTGACAACACCCGCCTCTGGAGCGAGCACAACGAGCCGGTCGATTCGCTCCTGCATCCGTTGAATTTGCAGTTCCAGATGCTCGATGGCGACGGCGGCTTCACCCAAGGATGTCTGTAGACTAATTTGATCCCGTTCGGTGAGACGTAGTCCCGACCGAGTCGCTTCGAGTGATCTTTGTCGTTCGCGCGTCTGCAACAGTTGCCCCGTTAACTCGCGCTGACGAGCGGTCAGGTCGTGGTTATCAAGGACCAGCACCTTCTGCCCCACCGCGAGCGAATCGCCGTGACGAACGAGAATCTCACGCACGATTCCGTCGTCAGAGGCGAACACGGTGCGACGCGACTCGCACAGCAACTCACCGTCGGAGGCGAGTCGCAGTTCGATCGGCACCGTCACGAGGGCCACGATGCCCGCCGCGAACAGCAACAGCAGCACCAACTGCCAACCACGGCGCGACCACGTTGTCCCGGCCGATCGCTTCCACCACGACAGAAACGGGATCGCCTCCAGCAGTTCCGTCCGTTGCAACGCCACGCGCACCTGTTCGGCCACGATGGTCGCTCGGTGGACATTGGCTGTGGTCAGCGAGTCTGTGCGAAACTGCTCGACGATCAACGCGCCGCGCCGCTTCGGCTGGCCCCCCTTGGTCTCCGTGGAGTCCACCATCGGCACGACCAGCAACCGCAGCGGCCGCTCACCGGACGGATACGATTCGATGACCGCGCGGTAGACCTCGGGGGGAAGTTGGTCCGGCGGCAAAACGTCTGCAGCGACGGGAGGAGTCGAGGCCACAGACACGGCGGGGATGGCTTCGGACGCGGGCGGCGGGCAGCGGAAGTTCAAGACCTCACCGGATTGAATTGCCACCGTTGTGAGGCGCGTCAACGCTTGAACCACGTTGGACCGTTCGTTGATTGTCTCGTGACCGCTCGTGCCGAGCAGCAGCGGTCGCTTCCCACGGGTCCAGCCGACCGACACACGCTCGCCACCGATGGCTTTCCGGCCTTCATTGACCGCGACAAACACCGCTTCCTGTTTCGTCTGCACTGTGTGCAACCGCACGACGAAACTGCGTAAGGTCGCTTCGCTCTCGGTCTGTGTCGCCAGGGTGGCCGCCTCACGTGAGCGAACATAGTCCTGCAAAAAATCGCACCACTGACGCAGATCTCCCAACTCTGTCGCAGCGGCATCAGCTTCGTCCGGCCGCTCTTGATCCTCGTCTCGAGTGATCGCCTCGTCGTCATCGACCGTACTCGTACGGAACAATTCGACAAGTCCCAGCACGGAGGATCCTGAAATGAGTGGCACCAGCAGCAACTCGAAGTCGAGCGGGTTCACTCCCAAGCCGTGGTTCTCGTGAGGAGCGACTCGCACGGGAGCACCGCGCAACGCGACCGCTTCGAGCAGTCGTTCGTGAGGCCCCCACGAATCCGCATTCGGGGAGAGGCCCGTGAGGTCAAACTTCGCCGCCGAAGTGGCGCGCAGCTTGCCCGACTGAGCAATCCAAACGCAGACCGCATCCGCGCGAAAGATCTCGGCCAAGGTCCCCAGAAATGCCTGGTAAAACTGCTGCGTTCCTACATGAGAGCGCGAATGGCAGAACAAATACCGGGACAGTGCCAGCCGCCGCTCCGTATCCGGCATCGAGGACGTTGTGCCCGTGTCCATTTGTTTCATTAAGCTCCAGAAAGATTCCGAGACCGCAAGCAGGCAGAGACGCAGGGCCGGTTCCTCCGGCCGGGCATGGCTCAAGCAGAGCTTACCGCCATCGCGTCGCCGAGCGAAGGATTTGGCGGGAGTTTCCCAAAGGCGTAGGGCCGGTTCTACCGGTCGGGGATAGCACGCACCACGCACCGGCCGGTGGAACCGGCACAATCGGACTGCTCCGCAAGAAAAGTTAATTGTTACGGCAAAAATTGATAACCGACTCCGTAGATAGGGGGGACTGGGAAAATTTTGACTGTTGCGTTGATTTGTTTTTTTTCGATCGTTACTGTGACCGCCGCTCGGGGCGAAACGACACGAACACCAAAGTGTTAAGACCTCTCTGTTGAGGCCCTGCCCTACGGGTGATCGCACCAAATTGATTTCGGGGGATTTGAAATGAATCAGAGTTTGAACGGGTTTGAAGCTTTGGAAGACCGCGTCCTGTTGGCCGGTAATGTGACGGCGTCTGTGAACACCGTCACAGGTGCTGTGACGATCACCGGTGACGGTGCCGCCAACGGCGTGTCGATCGTCGATGCTGATGGTGACGGATTCTATGAAGTTGAAACGGATGCAACGACGAACCTCACCGTCGTGGTGGATGGGGTTGCTACCGATCTTGGAGTAGGGGCCAACAGCGGCAACGTTCCCGTTGCTCCCACGTCAATCGTCATCAACCTCGGTAAGGGCAACGATGAGTTGTTTGTGATCGACAGCGGATTTGCTGGAGATCTCGACAATAATACGTTGAACGCGACAATCAACGCTGGCGATGGCAACGATCTCGTCGTCATTCAAGGTGCGGGCAACATCAATCTCGGAGACATCAGCATTGCTGGTGGCAAAGGGAACGATGTTATCGTTGTTGATTTCGCCACCGCCAACGCCTTGTCTGTCTCCGGAGGAGCTGGCAACGATCTAGTCGGGATTACCAACTTTGGTGCCGACGAGATTACCGTCTCGCTGGGTGCTGGCAACGATCAAGCTGGTATCGACAACGTTGGTGCTTTCAGCCTGAGCATTTCCGGTGCAGGAGGCGACGATCAGATTGGAATCTCCAACTCTGGCTTCGATGCTCTCGGCGTGGATGGTGGTGCCGGATCCGACATCGTTGGCTTGGACACTGTGGGCGTAAATCGCACCAGCATCAAGATGGGCGGTGGCAAGGATCTGGTTTCGATCCTGAACTCGGACTTCTTCGTCAGCTTTGACCTCAAGGGTGGCGCGAAGGCTGACGGCGTTGAAATTGGCAACAGCAACTTCTTCGGTGTGAACACACTGAAGGGTGGCGGTGGCAAGGATGTCTTGGTCAACCTCGGTGGTAACTTCTTCAGTGCAGCCACGACGATCAAGAGCTTCAAGATCGTCTGATGATTGTTCATCAGCGGTTTCGGTCGATGTTGTGATCAGAAAGGATTCAGGTCGCAGGCATGGAACGTCACGTAAAAACAGGGGTCAAGCAGTTCGCTGCTTGACCCCTGTTCGTTTTATGGGAGCGACGTTGGCCGTCTGTTGAAAAACGTAGGATGGGCACTCTTGCCCGTCCCGCCTTCAACGCTCAATGGAACGATCAGGGGTTTCGCAACGCTCAAAACGGACGGCCTAGGAGGCCATCCTACGTTCTTCACGGGCCCTACGAGACTCAGCTCTTCAAGCCGAACGTCGTGAGCAGCGTGGCGTGGGCGGTGGCAGCGTCCTTCGGGGCGACGACGACGCTGATGCGGATCTCGCTCGTGTTGACCATCTGCACGTTGACTCCGGCGTTGGCGAGCGCCCGGAACATTTTCTCACCTACGCCCGTATGGCTTCTCAGGCCGATCCCCATGACTGACAGCATGGCCATGTTTTTCTCGAAGCTCAGTTGAGCACCGGGCCAGCATTCGATCAGTTCTCGCAACAGCAGCAGGCAGCGTTCGAGGTCGCCTCGCGGCACGGTGAAGCTGAGGTCCGCCTGCTTTTCTTGGCTGATGTTCTGGACGATGAGATCGACCATTACTCCTCCTTCGGCCACGGCCGCGAAGACTTCGGCCGCGATCCCCGGTTGGTCTGCGACGTGCCGGATTGTCACGCGCGACTGCTCGGTATCGAGCTGCACTTCGCTGACTACGATGTCTTCCATGCTAGCCAACCGCGAAACCACGTCGCGTTCGAGTTCGTCGCGCGAGACATCATTAGTCGCATCGTCGGCTTCTTGGCGATAGCCGATACTGGGCGGCGGAGCCAACTCCTGGTGCAGATTGAAGCCTT
Source organism: Schlesneria sp. (assembly GCA_043743205.1). Classification (GTDB taxonomy): domain Bacteria; phylum Planctomycetota; class Planctomycetia; order Planctomycetales; family Planctomycetaceae; genus Schlesneria. The sequence continues at coordinate 1,786 of JAYTXB010000990.1, read as the reverse complement.
CATGCACGGCCAGCAGAGCGATCTCCTTCTGGTCGCGATCGACCAGCACCGAGATTTTGATCTCGCTGGTGGTGATCATCTGAATGTTGACGCCACGATCCGAGAGCGACTTGAACATCTGAGCCGCCACACCCGTGTGAGTCCTCATCCCGGCACCGACCACGGACACCTTGGCCACGTTCGTTTCGTGGTGTACCTCGCCCGCTCCGAGTGACTGCACCGCCAACTTTGCGGCGGTGAGCGCCTCGGCCAAATCATCCTGTGGCACGGTGAACGACACTTCGGCAATGGCTCCTTCCGCCACGTCCTGAATCACCATGTCAATGGGGATCTTTCGCTCGGCCATTTTGCCGAAGAGTGCCGCGAGGACACCGGGCCGATCGGGCAGCTTCCGTAACGCGACGATCACCTCGCTCTTCACCAACGCCACGCTCGAGACCATGGGCACATGCTCTTCTTGCAGGGGCGCGATCAGCGTCCCTTCGCCGGTCGAATACGCCGGGCGAACGAGCAGTGGCACGCGGTACTTCTTCGCGAACTCGATGGACCGCGAGTGCATCTTGCCTCCGCCGAGGCTTGTCAACTCCAGCATCTCGTCGTAGGAAATGCGATTCATTTTGCGGGCGGCTTTGACGAGTCGAGGATCGGTCGTGTAGATGCCGTCCACGTCGGTGTAGATTTCGCAGACATCGGCCTTCAATACGGCGGCCAAGGCGGTCGCGGTCGTGTCACTACCGCCTCGACCGAGCGTCGTGATGTTGAAGTCTTCGTCGATCCCCTGAAAACCAGCCGCCACGACAATCTTGCCCTCATCAAGTGCCTTCCGTATGCGGTCGGTCTTGATGCGGCGAATACGGGCCTTGGTGTAGGTCGAGTCGGTCAGGATGCCGATCTGATATCCGGTCAAACTGATCGCCGGTTCACCGAGTGCCTGCACAGCCATCGCGACGAGTGCCACCGACTCTTGTTCGCCCGTGGCCAGTAGCATGTCCATTTCGCGCGGAGGCGGATTGCCGCCGATCTGTTTAGCCAACGCGATCAACTCATCCGTCTTGTCGCCGCGCGCGCTGATGACCATCACCACCTGATTACCCGCCCGCTTGGCGTCTACTGCTCGCTGAGCCGCCGCCATAATTCGTCGAGCATCCGCCACACTCGACCCACCAAACTTCTGCACAATCAACGCCACGTTGCCAATCCCCATTGAGGTTGCTGGTCCTGCCACTTGAGTTTGCGAGGTCAGCCACCATGTTGCAGGTCAAAAGTGAGGCCATTCACCAAGAAAAACTTCACCACCGAGCAGCCCTCTCCGCGCGGCGGGGACACGATAGCAAATGTTCTTGCGGGCGACGACGAAGCGCGGGTTCGCAGCCACTCAGTTCGACTTTTGCCCTCTCATTTGGACTGCGGCAATTGATTGCCGCTTTTTTTCTCGCTTCGGATTGTTTTTGGGAAGACTGGCCAGTGTTGGGGCATTCCAGAATGCGGGGATAAGCCGAGAAAGGAAAACGGTGATCAATCCCCGCAGTCCAAATGAGGTGGCAAAAGTCGAGCTCAGAGGACTGAATCCTGTCCCGTAACAAGAGAGCAGAGGAAGAGTACAGCAGACCTCATGGAAGTCGAGACAGCGCGAAGAGAGAGTCCCCCCTCGCCAAGAATGCGAGTCATGGAATGACTCGCCTACGTAGCTCAGTCATTTCAGGACTGACGTTTCCGACAAAAGTCGAAACGAGGCGAGCCGGGTGCCGTGAGGCCCCGGGTTCTCAGCCAGATTCCAGAACCCGGG
>JAYTXB010000989.1:0-5338 GCA_043743205.1 Schlesneria sp. | reverse complement strand
TTCCATTTGGCCGTCATCGCCAGATCACTGCCGACTTCGTAACCGGCCTCTTCATCGGCCTTCTTCTTTTCCGCTTCTTCTTTCTTTTTGTCGGACATGTATTTATCGACGATGCTGCGGATGCGAACGTCGTCTTCATTCGCGACGGCACTGGCGGGAGTCACTTCGGAAAAGACGGCCGAAGGATTGGCGAGCTTCGCCCGCAGCTCAGCGTTTTGAATTTCCAGAGTCGCCAGCCGCGACTTGATTGCTGACAAATCGTCTTCGGTCTCTCCCGCAGTAGCCGAAGCCGCTCCGCCCATGAGGATGGCCGAACAAGCTAGCGCGGCCAGTCCGGCTCGAAGCCAGTTCGAGATGGGATTCCGTACGCTCGCGGCAATGCAGTGATTTGAATCGGCGTAGATCGACTCTGGGCGCAAAGACATGGCGTCCTTCCTCCCTGAAGGAAACAATTCACACGACAACACGATTGGGCGATCGGCCAGACTTCGTAGTCCTGTCGCTCCACGACAGAAAAGCGGATGACCACACCGCACCCACGCCGTTGGCATCGGGGCCAAACGTGGAAGGGTCTCGTTTCCGGCCGCGCGAGGAATAGTTCGGCGAAGTAGTCACGTCATCGCTAAAGCGTGGATGGTGGTCTCGCCATTCTTAACACTACTTTCGCAGTGTTCCGTAACAAGCCATTCATTTGGAAGAGTCGTTCGGCGGAAGCTGCCGCAGGCCAGCGAGTACGTGCAACGGCCAGCCTGATTCACGCTGAATGCGTAGCAACCGTAACGCCAGAGAGTCAGGCCGCCCGTTCAGCCGCGTCGGCGCTTCAGCACGAGGAAGTACCCTTCGGTCTCATCCGGGAGCAGTTCCCATTCGGCGGGATGGTCACGGTACTCCGGGACATCACGAGGAGTCTTGATTTCGCTGTAATGGTGCTGGGTGTCGATGACGAGGAAGTCCGTGTCCTCTGGCACGCCAACGCGATCGCCAGCGACTTTGCGGCGGTAGCCGCTGTAGTCGTAAGATCGCTCGTAATGCGTGAATCTGGGGTGAACGAAGTCGGTTGAGGCGACGCGACTCTCACGTGGGATCAGAGGTACGACGCGCGCGAATAACTCGCCGCGACGACTGGGGCCATAGAGCGTCCGCCAGTACCAACTCGAACCCACATCCCAGAACGGCAGGCCGAGCGGGCTGATGCTGAGAAACAGGCCGGTACACAGGGCGCTCGTCCAAATCAAATGCGTACAGAAGGTACGTGCGGTCGAGACCACCGTGGTTAGCTCAGGATTCCAACGGGCGAGGGCTGTTCGAGTCAGCGCGAGCGCACGCGGCAAACCACCGGCGAGTGCCCAGAAAATGACCGCAACCAACGGCGCGTGAAATTGATGTCGGGGGTCTTTCGCCAGCTCATTCAAACACAAGATGCCAAACAGCGGTAGACCGACCGCAAGCCGTCCGGGTGAGCAGAGCGGCACGAAGGCCAGGGGCGCGAGCAGCAGCAGTGCATAAAGTGCCGTGGCCGTGGACGCGAGTTCTCCGAACAACAGGCCGGGGTTCGTCAACATCGTCGCTACGATCTGCTCGGGGGACTCACCGAACTTGGCGAAGTAGCGCGTGTAATGAACTTCGACGCCCGATCGAAACCACGGCATCACGACGCGCGTCGCCAACCAGAGATATATGACACTGAAGACTGACAACGTCATTCCGAGTCCGAATCGCGTGCGATCCGCAGGCAGCAGGAACGAGACGAGCGTCCTCTTCGTGATCGGCCTCACACTCGCAGTCAGGCTCGACGAGCGAACGACATCATCCACTACGCGACTCCACGCAATCCAGACTCCGAGTGGTCCGAACACAATCGCGTAGTCCTCTTTCACGCTGAGGGTGAACGCCAATCCGAGCAACGTCCCGAGGAGCTGCCGCCGTTCGAGTTGATCCAGTGTCAGCAAGAGAAGCGGGATGCCAAACGCCTCGGGCCGAAACGTCTTCACGTCGATCTCTATGTCGAGGAACTGCATCGGTGCATAAAGCAAATACGCCACCGCCACCGCCAGCGCGAGGCCATTGGACGACGTGTGACGCCGAGTCATCCAAAAGACCGGAAACGCACCGAGTGCCAACGCCGTGGACTCGCACAACTCCAGCAGCAGATGCGATGGCCAGAGGACATACAGCGGCAACAGAAACAGATGCACGAACTGAATGTGTTCGCCGAAGAACAAGCCTTGGTCGAGATAGCTGCGAAAGCCTTTACCGTGAAGCACATTCCACAAGTGTTCCTCGTACATCACCGAATCACCGTGCGGCATCAGCAGGTTGAAGTACAGTCGCCAGTTCATCGCGGTGAAGACGACGACGTACAGGCCACACGCCCACCACAGCCAACGCTGAGTCGCGAACGTCGAAGCACGCATCGTGTTCTCCGTGTTGAGTGGCGAGTCATACGAGATCGCATCATCGACGGAACCGCCTCCCGCGAGAGTCAGCAGCGTCGCCAACCATCCTGCCAGACACCCCGCCAACCACAATTGAGGCGACACGGTAAGCAGTCCCGACACACTGGTCGCGCCGACAATGCCCGCCACGATCCACACCCACTCCCAGAGGTCGATCAAGCACCACCAACCCCAACCCGCCAACCCCCACGTGACGAGAGCGTCCAAGAAACTTGAGCTTCTTCGCCGCGCAAGCCACCACGCACCGACCAGCCAAGTCACTACGGAAACTGAACCCAACACGAACGCGATCGCACTGAACGTGATCTCCGCTTGTTCGGCACTTCCCAACAAACCGACGGGCTGTCGCACGAGGAGTCGCCAAGTGGAGGGACTGACAAAATTCGTGGCGAGGCTGCGTGAGGACAGCCACGTTTGCAGGCCGCTCGTGGCGAGCAGCGTCCCGAACAACACGACGACCGCGGAACTCAATAGCCGCGTCGGCGAAGAAAGCGACGAATGAGTACGGTGGGGTGACGGTGACATGATCGCATCGTAATGACCACGCAAGTCGGACAACAGCCGTCTCGATGAGTGATACGGCGACCTAGTGCCGCCGGAGCGCATGACTGCGGCAGGGGAGCGGCGGGGCGCACCTTGTTTCGGGAAAGCCCCGATCAAATTCTCAGTTTACGAGGGCTGCCGTCGAGCCCGAGTACCCCGACATCCGCGCTGGCCTAAGAAGAGGGCGTGGCCCGTTCCTCCGCGCTTGTCATCCGTGTCCCGGCTGAACGTTAGGAACGCGCGGGAAGAGGCAAACAAGTCGCTCGTGCCCGCGTGAGTGGGAGAGCTACAATCCAGTCGTTGCGATCCGTTTCCTCAACGATCATTCGTGCCTGTTACTTATCGAGATGTGTCTCATGACTGCTCCGCTGGCCATTCAATCGCGACGACACTTCCTGCAACGCTCCGGCTCGGGACTCGGTGCAGTCGCGCTGGCTTCGCTGCTCGGGCGTGAGGCTGACGCGAATCCCAATTTGCCATTGACGCACTTGGTCGCGAAGGCCAAGCGGGTGATCTGGCTGTTTCAGTCGGGGGCACCGTCGCAGATCGACCTCTTCGATCCCAAGCCGCGTTTGACCGAGTTCCACAAGCAGGAACTTCCGGACTCGATCCGGAACGGGCAGCGGTTGACCGGCATGACCTCCGGGCAAAAAAACTTTCCCGTCGTGGCGTCGAAGTTCAAGTTCGCTCAGCACGGAGAGTCGGGGCTGTCGCTCAGCGAAATGTTGCCACACACCGCGAAAGTCGCCGACGAGTTGTGTTTGATCCGGTCGATGCACACCGAAGCCATCAATCACGACCCGGCGATCACGTTCATGCAGACCGGTAGCCAGTTGCCAGGCCGACCGAGCTTTGGAGCGTGGGCCGATTACGGTCTCGGGACAATGAACGAGAATCTGCCCGCGTTCGTGGTCATGATCTCGAAATCCGGGACGAAGGGTCAGGGCTTGTTGGCTCGTTTGTGGGGGAGCGGCTTTCTGCCGTCGCAGCATCAAGGCGTAAAGCTGCGCGGCGTCGGCGATCCGGTGCTCTATCTGACCGATCCGGCGGGGATCGATCGAGCCGGGCGACGCGAGTTGCTGGATGGCCTCGCGCAGTTGAACGGGCTGCAGTTGGAAGAAGTTGGCGATCCCGAGATCGCCGCGCGGATCGCTCAGTATGAACTGGCCTTTCGGATGCAGACCTCGGTCCCCGAACTGATGGATTTGTCGGGCGAGACCGCTCACACGTTCGAGATGTACGGTGAGGACTCCCAGAAGCCGGGAACCTTCGCAGCAAACTGCCTCTTGGCGCGACGGCTCGTCGAACGTGGCGTGCGGTTCATTCAGCTCTATCACCGCGACTGGGATCATCACGGCGATCTCCCCAACCGCATGGTGGCTCAATGCCGTGAGACCGATCAGGGATCGGCGGCTTTGATCCAAGACCTGCGGCAGCGCGGGTTGCTCGACGACACGCTCGTCGTGTGGGGCGGTGAGTTTGGCAGAACGGTTTACTGCCAAGGAGCAATCACCGACACCACCTACGGACGCGACCATCACCCGCGCTGCTTCTCACTCTGGATGGCGGGCGGTGGCATCAAGTCGGGGATGACGTTCGGTGAGACCGATGATTACTCGTACAACATCACGCGCGACCCGGTCCACGTTCACGATTTACAAGCGACCATCCTGCAACAACTTGGCGTGGACCACACCAAGTTGACCTACCGTTATCAAGGCCGCGACTTCCGACTGACCGATGTCCACGGCCGAATCGTTCGCGAAGTGCTGGCCTGAGATGACGACGTGCGCTGTCGTACGAAGTCGACTGTCTGACCTCATCTATGCTGAACATCGCGCACCACAACGGATCGCGGATTGGTGGGCAGTGCCCAAACGCATGGTCCAATTTGCCGATGGGTCGGGTTGGGGAGTTCCTCTCGTTTACTCCCCGCCGTAACACAGAAAATACAACCGCACCGAAGGTTGCTGGTCGGCGTTGGAGCGGAAGTAGATCGGCGCGTTCCTGACCTGCTGGGCCGTGCAGTGGCTCGCGCTGCGGATGCCCTGGAAACGCCACCCTCGCTGTGAGCCGACTGGATGGCAATCACACCAACGGAATCATCGTCCCCACAGCCGAAATGAAAATGTACTTTGCTGGTCTGCAACACTCAGCCACATAGCCCAAATACGACATCACCATCCAACCTCAGCCACTCAACCGTGGGCAAACGATGACCTTCCCCTCGCCTAAGGACCGGCGCATCAACAACTGGCGGTAATAATTTGATGACCTAAGTGAGCCGGGTGCCGTGAGGCCCCGGATGTCTAGGCGAAGAACCCGGGGCCTCACGGCAC
>JAYTXB010000988.1:0-2247 GCA_043743205.1 Schlesneria sp. | reverse complement strand
GTGACGTGAAGTGAAGAGACGAAAGACATCGGGTAAAGATGTCTCACCTTCTGCGACGACTCATCTCCCTTACAAGACCAGTTGGATAATGGCGTCACGAAAGGCCCAGAAGCTGTGCGAACAATTTCGACTCGGGTCCATATTCGCGGCGATCATTCTGGCCAGCTCCTTCTTTCGGAGGCCGGTTGCGAAGTAGCCCTCCTTTTGAAGTTCTCGTTCGAGAGCTTCCCAAGTCCCACCCTTGATGGCATCCGAGTCGCGAAACGCGGCCTTCTTGGTCAGGCCCGGAGAAACTTTGGGGTACGCCGTCGTCAGGGCCTGAATGTCTCCGAAGAACCACGCCTCTAACTCTTCAATCGCGATACGGTTGATCACGCGCACGCGATCTTTGCGAGTAGCCACCGTCTTGCTGGTCAACTTGGCGTCCTTTGCAATCGCTTCGAGTTGAGCCTTGAGTTTTTGGCAGTCGTCGTCATCGCGATCGACGAGTACCACGATCCGCCAGTCAGATGGCAACCATTGTGCATACGCCTTGAGGCGAGAACCGATTTCGCGCAGCAGCGTCTGCTTGTCGCCAAAGCTGTGAATCGCGAACGTCGCCTTGGTACCAATGATCTTGGGGATGAGCAGCGACAGTGCCTCTTCAGCGGAAGGTTCTTCGACCAGGATTTCGAGGTGCATGGCGACTCGTTACCCTCGCCGCTTCTTGGTGACCGAAACGGCGACGTTCTTTTCGGCACCGTTATTCGTCAGCGGATCGCCAACCTCAAAGTGCCCTTCCATCCAGAGTTGTCCCAATCGCGCCCCGTTCTTGACGAACTCGTTGATACCACGCATTTCCGATGCGCGACGAGCTTCCGTGAAGCCCTCGGTGTTTCTGAACAGCACCCACAATTCTTCGGCATTGAGCGCGTTCACGAAGTACGGAGAATGCGTTGTGACCATCATCTGGCTCCTCTCCGAAGCCGCACGGCACTCCTCAGCCAGTTCTTCTAGTAATCGTGGATGGAGTTGGTTCTCCGGCTCTTCGATCCCGATCAGTGGTGGCGGAGTCGGGTCGTTCAGCACGGTGAGGTAGGCGAGCATTTTCAACGTTCCGTCGGAGGCCCACTTGGCCATGATCGGTCGTTCAAACGGAGCATCCTTCAATTGCAACAGGAGCCTTCCATCGGCAAGCATTTGCGCGGAGACTCGCTCCAACCGTGGGACTCGCTTGGCCATTGTTTTAAGGATGAAGTCCAACTGTTCAGGGTGTTGTTCGGCAAGATATTGGATGACGTTGGGAAGGTTGTCTCCCGTTTCTGATAGGCGTTCTTGCGGTCCCGCTTCGGGGATGCCGCGTGCCTGATCGGAGGTGAGATAGGACAAGTACCAACCGGAAATGAATCGCCGTAGAGAACTGACTCGCGGATGCTTGGCGAGCTGCCCGAGTGTGTTGACCGCCAGCATGTCCGGAGAGTCGAGGCGTTCGTCGATCCGAACATCGTCTTTGTCGGGCATGTCGCCCGAAACGACCATTCCAGTGCCACGCTTGAAGTCGAGAAAAGTAAACGGACGGCCCGACTTGCCAGGTTGTCGAGTCCAGCGAAGCCATTCGTGTGAGACAACCGGCCCGCTGGGTTTCTCGTCGATCTCCAAGTGATACGTGATGATCGGGAGATTCTGTTCGCGGTACTTGATCTCAAAGGAAAGCGGCCCCTTTGACCCACGACTGCGAAGCTCCTTGAACCGCCCACGACGATCCCAAGCTTTTCTCAGTCCGACGGAAAAGCATTCGGCAAGAAAGGCAAACACGTCGAACACCGTCGATTTGCCGCTGCCATTGGGACCAAGTAGCACCGTCAGCGGCGTTAACTTTAATTCAATGTCATGCAACGTCCGGAAGTTCTTGACGTGCAGTGATTCAATTCGAGCGGTAACGTTCGACTCGATCACGCGTGACATGGGATGGGTTGCCTTGCCAGAAAACTTTGTGGTGTTGAGGGTGTTGACCCTCAGCCATTTCGGTCAGAATGATACCTCGCGTTACGTGATAAACAACGAGTCGACAAACAACCGATGGTCAGTCATGCCGTTCGCACCAGAAGTCATCCTCAGTTCAATTTTGTTTGGCTGTTCGGTCGCGCTGTTTGTGTGGGCGGGTGAGCCGTTTGTGCGGCGGTTGCTCGACATCATTGAGGCCGGTCATCGCGAGAAGTTGAAGCGGCTGCGGAACTATCCGCGTCACCTGCGCGCTTCGATCGTGGC
>JAYTXB010000987.1:0-1057 GCA_043743205.1 Schlesneria sp. | reverse complement strand
TTTTTTGCCAAGAAACGGGTTCAAAAACTCAACCTGAGTGATTCTCGGCCGAACGTCGAGGATCGAGTTGAGAAAGTGAATCGTCACGTTCGGTTGAGCCGGATTACCCAGCATCAGCTTGAACTCATCGTCAACAGTGGAGTCGATTCCGATGGTCATCTGAGCGTCGCCAATTCTTTTGCCCGATGAAGTTCACCGCCTTCGTCACGCCAGTACATCCAGCACTGGCTTGCAGCCGAAATCGACGATCGGGATCGGTCTCGCTCCGACGTGGTATTCCTTTTTGTAGTCGATGCCGAGCGCCGTGAAGATCGTGGCGAACAGGTCGCCCGACTTCATTTCGCCGTCTTCCACCTTGTGGCCGTCGGCGTCGGTCTTGCCGTAGACCGAGCCACCCTTGATGCCGCAGCCGGAAAGCGTGCAGCTCCAGGCGCTCGCGAAGTGGTCGCGGCCGAGGCTGGCGTTGATGTTGGGTGTGCGACCGAACTCGGCCAGCGTGATGACGAGCGTCGTATCGAGCAGCCCGCGCTGCTTGAGATCGTCGAGCAACGCCGACATTCCCTGATCGAGGTCCGCACAGAGTTCGAGGTGCGTTTCAAAGTTCTGTCCGTGGCTGTCCCACCAGGCGCGAGCGACCTTCACGAACGGAACGCCCGCCTCGACAAGGCGTCGGGCGATCAGACACTGCTCCTGAAACTGAGTCGGCCCGTAGAACTCACGCGCGGACGGCGGCTCCTGCCCGATGTCGAACAGTTTTTCGCTGGCCATGATGCCGCGGACCCGCTCGTAGGCCATGCCGTGACTGGCCACCGAGGCGTTGTATCGTTTGTCGCTGAACCGTTTGGCCAGCAACTTTTGGAGATCGGCTCGCTCCTGATGATCGACTTCGGTGATTGAATCGGGGCGACGGATGTTGGGCGGGATCATGCTGTCTGTGAGGAACGTCGGGGCATAACGTGCTCCGAGGAACCCCGAGCCGCCCTTGTGACGGCCTTCCGTTTCGGAGTACATCGACACGTAATCGGGCACCTGACTGTCGGCCCGTCCCAACTCGCGG
>JAYTXB010000986.1:0-9226 GCA_043743205.1 Schlesneria sp. | reverse complement strand
CTCAATCACTGGCGTAGCTGAAGTCGTGAGACTTCAGTCCGAACTCTCACGAGTTCGGCTACCTCGACCACGGATTGATGCGCCAGTCCTGAGTGCGGGGATCACGTCGGGAATGCCGCTCGCACTCGATGCGGTTCGAGGACAACGAGCGTTCGCGTTCTGCGGCATTGGCAATCCGCTGGGGTTTGCTCGAACAGCGGCTTCGTTGACGACGAGTTCGCTGACGGATGCCTCGCCACACGACACTCGATTTCTGCGTGTCTTTCCCGATCACCATCACTACACCGAGCGCGACCTCGCCGATGTGGCCAGCGCCGCGAAGGCCGTTTGCGCCGAGATCGTGCTGACCACAATGAAGGACTTCGTAAAGCTGCGTTCCGAAGCATGGACTGGCCCGCCGCTCTACGCGATCGAGATTGGTGTCGAGTTTCTCCATGGGCAGACGCTGCTCGAAGACCGGCTGAGAGGACTCGTGCGTCTTCCAAGCTAAGAAGTCGGGTAGCTGCATTCGCCAGAGTGCGGGATTCCCACGTTCTGGCGAACGCGGCTACCCGAAAACTCAGCCTGGAAGACGCACGAAGTGGCATCACAGGTTAAACCTCGCACGGTCAGGAGTGAGATATGCCTCACGCGGCGGAGAATGAGGCTCACTCCATTAGCCGGAACGCGCTAGCGTCCGGTTCGAGAGTTCGAGAGACGATTGAATTCCGAACCGGACGCTAGCGCGTTCCGGCTGATCTCTCGACACCTTATTTTCCGCCGCGCGAGGTTTATATCCCGCACACTCGTCGTCCAACGGGGGTTCTGATGCGGGGTCGCGGTGGTTGGTGCCGGCTGGTACTTCACGCTCGGCTCCAGACAGAACAGCTCTGGAGACAGCGTTGCGAGATGGAGTTGTCCGACCGTAGACTGCCGCCCTCTTGGACTCCCCTGATTCTTCGTCTTCAGCTTCGTCACTGCCTGTGAATTGAACTTCGTTTCAAGGACGGCAGAGCGTGGCGTCTCTTCGTGGAAGGCAATCTCCATGCCCGTCAAAGTTCGCTGCACGAGCTGCGAAAAAGTGTTGACTGTTCCCGATTCCGCACGTGGCAAAGCCGTGAAGTGCCCGAATTGCGAGGAACGGATCGCCGTTCCCGAGGAAGACTCCAGCTCCGTTGGCCTGAAGGTGCCGGGCAAAGGGAGCGGCGACAAGCTCAAGAAGAAGGCGGCGACCAAGCCGACGAAGCCCGCCGATTCGGAAGACGCGCTCGCGTCGTTTGACCTCCGCAAGGCTGAGGATACGAACGCCCGGATTTGTGCCAAATGCGGCTTCGACATGAAGTACCAAGACGAGGAAGACACCGAGTGTCCCAAGTGTGGACATGATGTGGAGGCGGGGGGGCAGGGCAAGAAGGCTCAAAAGCGGGCCATGCGCGGTCCCGACCCGGCCGATTTCTATCCGGGCTTGGCCAAGAGTTCTTGGAGGTTCGTCATCAAGAACATCAACTTGGCTTGGCGGACGGACGCCTACGTGACAGTCTGCCTACTGATCTCGCTGCTCTGCTCATTCCTGTATCTGTGGCTATCACCCGTGCCGCCGCGCGCCTTCTTTGTGCTCTGCTTCACCGTGGCATTCATGGTGATCCCCGGTTGGCTGTGGCTGATGGACATTGAGGTCATCCAACTGACGCTTGAACGGAAAGACAAGTTCAAGCGGGTCAACTTCGACTTCTTCCTCGCGAGTGCGATGGGGATCATGTTCCTCGGTTGGCTGCTGGCGATCGCCGCACCACTGATGATCGTGCCGCTGGGCATCGGCTACTACCTCGTGAATTTCTCGGGCAGTCCGCCGTGGGTCTACGGCGTGTGTGCCGGGATTGGCCTGATCCCAGCCTTGTGGATGCTGCCCGTTTCGATGTCGCACATGTCGATGCCCATCTCGACACCCGGCTGGATGATCTGGAAAGTCGTCCCGCTCTGGTTCAAGAACATCAAGCCGCTGTCGGTGTGGATGCTGTGGTTGTTTCTCACCACGCTGCCTCTGACTACCGGTGCGGCTGTGATTGGAGGAGTCTGGGGCAACTCCCTCAACACCATCGTGACCACGATGGAATCGAATGCGAGTACACACCGGGCGCGGCTCGCTGCCGAGAACGCGCCCAAGGGAAAGAACGCGCCGCCGCAGGCCGATCCCAGCACGATCGGCCAGATCGCGGATGTCGATCTCAAGCCGCTCATCGGCCCGGTCATCATCCTGCTGGTGATGTGCCTGCCGGTGGGATTCATCGGACTGTTCCTGATGCGCATCAACGGCCAGTTCACGTATTACCACAAGACGCGGTTGGAGATGATCGACAAGCGGAAGGAGTTCAAGTACGTCTCGAAGGAGAAGAAAGAGAACGACGACGATGACGACAAGCCGAAGACCGACAAACAGGTGGTCGTAGACAGTTTGGTTGCAACACTGCTCGGCGCAATCGTTGGAATGATTGGCGGCATGGTCTACGGGTCGGTGTCGAGTGTAGGAATGACTGTTGGGATCATAACCGGCATCGGTGTCGGACTACGACTCGTCTTGCTGGGTTCGCACATCGGTTTGATCGCTGCCGTTTTTCGAGAGAGCGTGGGGATGGGGTTTGTTTCGATCATCCCCTATGTCGGTGAAATCATGGGTGGAATGAAATACTGGCAACAAACACGCCAGTATGTGCTTCAGTTTTGGCTTTCATTCGTAGCGTATATGGTGTTGGTCTTTATCGTCGTCGGCATGATATTGACCGGTGCCGCTCCCGGTTTGGAACAGCAGCCGCCACCAGCGGGAGCGCCTGTTGAAATGCAACAGCCCGCAATTCCTGCGGGAGCACCAGCCGGAGTCGCACCGGCTTAGGATCGGCGCAGGAATAACTGTCGTGATTTGGCGAGCCGGGTGCCGTGAGGCCCCGGGTTCTTCGTCGCGGAATCCGGGGCCTTACGGCACCCGGCTCGTCTTGATCGTTACAACGTTTCTGACAGTTGTTAATGCGCCGATCCTTAGCAAACGCTCTGGTTTTTGTGCCCAGCCAGCAACTCGTCTCGAAATCATCGCGCAGCAAGTTCGCTGGTATAGAGCAGTCCGCCTCGGCCTCGAATAAAACCTTCGCTCGCTTAATAGAATGATTCAGCCGGGATTGTTTGATGGATTTGCACTATCAGCAGTCCGATTGGCTCCAAGAAAGAGTGAACAGTCGTGACGAACGGAGCGGTGAAAGACGTGTTACCCGACAGCGGTTCGTTGCCTTTACTGCATGTCTTGCACGATGAGGTCGATGTCGCGTCACGACGGATTGCGGACGAGCATGGTTCACGTCTCCATTGTCGGCGCGGGTGCAGTCAGTGTTGTGTCGATGAGTTGACCGTGTTCGACATTGAGGCCGAACGGATCCGCCAGAAGTATCCGCAACTGCTCGCACAGGAGTCGCCGCACCCGCGCGGCAAGTGTGCGTTCCTCGACGGCGAAGGGGCGTGTCGCATCTACCCTGATCGGCCCTATGTCTGCCGGACTCAGGGGCTACCACTGCGTTGGCTTGATGAAGACTCCGACGGCGAATTCGTCGAGTACCGCGACATCTGCCCGCTCAATGAGGAAGGGACGCCGATTGAGGAGTTGCTGGAAGACGACTGTTGGACGATCGGGCCGGTGGAAGAGCGACTGTCGGGCTTGCAGCGAAAGTTCAGTGGTGGCCCAATGACGCGCGTTCCGTTGCGGTCGTTGTTCCAAGAGACCGTAACGTAAGGCGAGCGGCAGGAGTTCGCATACCAACCGTAGACCGGACGCCTACGTCCGGTCGGCTCAAAAAGACCGGACGTAGGCGTCCGGTCTACGGTAAATCCTCACCTGCCGCTCGCCCAAGAGGCCGTATCCCGAGAGACCGCGCCGTAGGATGGGCACTCTTGCCCGTCCTGCCTTTCGGCTTCCTGCGGGGTTCGCGGAAGTCCGACGGGCGAGAGTGCCCATCCTACAAATTGAACTCGGACGAGTTCGGCAGTTTCAGTTTGATGTCACGTGGAAGAAGGTGGCTTATGTCCAAGTACGGAATTCTTGCGCTCGTGTCTGTTTGTTCCGTCGGTCTCGTGGCCGCTGCCCTCTTGGCACCCGTCCGAGGTCGCAGCGGTTCCGCCACCGATCCCGCCGTCGCCACAGCTTCCGCAGTACCGGGACAAGGGGGCGTGATCGTTGAGCCTCCCAAAGCCGCGCCTGCCAACATGCGATGGATTCCCGGCGGGGCGTTTCGCATGGGGAACGCGCAGGGTCCGCATGCAGACGAGCAACATGAACACAAAGTCACCCTCGATGGCTTCTGGATGGATGAGACCGAGGTGACGAACGCTCAATTCGCGAAGTTCGTTAGCGCGACCAAGTATGTCACCATCGCCGAGCGAAAGCCAAAGCGTGAAGACATTGAAGCGCAGGTGCCAGCCGGGACCGTCATCGACGAGGCCATGCTGGTTCCCGGTTCGATCTGCTTCAATCCGCAGTTCGATATGCGCACGCTACGGAAGGATTTCGCGAACTGGCCGTATCAGGTGTGGAAGTACGAACCGGGAGCCGACTGGCAACATCCGCTCGGTGCCTCGTCCTCTATCGAAGGCCGCGAAGAGCATCCGGTGATTCACATCTCGTGGGACGATGCTCAAGAGTATTGCCGTTGGGCGGGACGACGCTTGCCGACCGAAGCCGAATGGGAACGTGCCGCGCGCGGAGGCATTGAAGGGGCCGAATATCCGTGGGGAACAGAACGCAACCCCGATGGCAAATGGGCGAACAACATCTGGCAGGGAACGTTCCCCGAGAAGCACGCGGTGCAAGACGGCTTTGAGGGAACGTCACCCGTGAAGTCGTTCCCGCCGAATGCCTATGGCCTCTACGACATGTCGGGCAATGTCTGGGAGTGGTGTCACGACTGGTATCGCCCCGACTATTACAGCATCAGCCCGAATCGCAACCCGACTGGCCCTCAAGACAGCTTCGACCCGAATGAACCGACGATCCCCAAGCGAATTCAACGCGGAGGCTCCTTCATGTGCAGCGACGACTACTGCACCGGCTACCGTGTCTCCGCCCGCATGAAGGGCGATGTCCTCTCCGGGACGTTCCACTGCGGCTTCCGCACCGTCCTGACAGCACCGATGCGCGCAGAGCAGCGGGCGGCAACCCCGTGACTGTTGAGTGAGTACGACAACTCCGCTTGCAGTGTAGCCAAGTTTCGCCAGAACGTGGGCTGTTTGAGCGTCACACCCGCACTCTGGCGAGGTGCAGCTACGACTCACTTCGGCCCGCGCGAGGAATAGTACGACAGCTCCGCTTGCAGTGAGCCAAACGATGCCGCGCGGTTCACTGCGAGCGGCAGGAAATGTTTTCCAACCCGGTCGTGTTTGTAGCTGTGATCAGACCGAACATTCTGCCAACGGCGGCTTGACTCCTCAGACAAACCGCCTGTAATGGTGCGTGTGTCGTCCGTTCCCTGCACGAGGGCCTGTCATGTCTCGGTTGCTTCGGTCTCGCCAGCATCTCAATGTGAATCGGCGTCTCAACACTAGCCCGACGCGCGAGCGAGGGCTTTGCTTGCATCGAACGTTCAGCCCTCGCTTGCGCGTCGGGCTAGTCCTTTTGGTTGGTTGGATGGCCTCTGGATTCTTGGTGGCTTCTGCGGCGAAGGCCGATGACGCGCGGGAGCTTGCTGCGCGGATCGACAAGCATCTGGAGACTCGCTGGAAATCGGATTCGGTCATTCCGGCTGAGCGATCCGATGATGCGGAGTTTCTGCGGCGGGTGTCGTTGCATATTGGAGGAACGATCCCGCCGGTGTCGGAGGCGCGGCGGTTCTTGCGCGACGAGTCGCCGGACAGAAGGGAAAAACTCGTCAACGAGTTGCTCGACGGACCGCAGTATCTCACCAACTTCAGCCACTTCTGGCGGCGGGTGATGATGCCCGAGGGAAACACCGACTTGCAGGCCCGTGCCCAACTGCCGGGGTTTGAGGCGTGGCTGCGGCAGCATCTGGCGAAGAACACGAAGTACGATGCCCTCGTGAAAGAGCTACTCACCGTGCCGCTCGATACCGGCCGCGCGATGAACTCGCCGTTCGACGGGGCGGGCAACGTCTCGCCGCTGCCGTTCTTTCAAGCCAAGCAGATCAAACCCGAGAACCTGGCCGCGGCCACGTCGCGGATGTTCCTCGGCCTGCGGATCGAGTGTGCGCAGTGTCACGATCACCCGACCGACAAGTGGAAGCGGCAGCAGTTCTGGGGCTATGCCGCCTTCTTCGCGGGGATCGAACGAGTCGACCGCAACGAGGAATTCGTCGGCCGCGTGAAGGAGGTCTTCGATCGGCGTGAGTTGACGATCCCCGACGCCACGGTCGATCAGGTCGTGCAGGCCACGCTGCTCGACGGGACGTCGCCGCAGTGGCGGACGCGCGTCAGTTCGCGCCGCGAACTGGCCGATTGGATCACGTCGAAGAAGAATCCATTCTTCGCCCGAGCCACCGTGAACCGCCTGTGGGGCCACTTCTTCGGCGTCGGCATCGTTGACCCGATCGATGACTTCACCGCCACGAACCGTCCCAGCCATCCCGAACTGCTCGACGAACTGGCTGCCGATTTCGCGGCCCATGACTTTGACCTCAAGTATCTGATCCGAGCGATCACCTCGACCAGGGCGTATCAACTGACCAGCCGCAAGTCGCACGATACGCAGGACCAGCCGCAGCAGTTCGCTCGAATGACCGTGCAGGGACTGACGGGCGAGCAACTCTTCGACAGCCTCGCCGTGGCGGTCGGCTTCTTCGAGCCGACTCAGCAGCAGAACGTCTTCGCGTTCAACCAATCCGGTCCGCGAGCCGAGTTCCTCGAACTCTTTTCACCGGACAACAACTCCAACACCGAACGCCAGACCAGTATCCTGCAAGCCCTCGCTCTGATGAACGGCCAGTTCACGGCCACGGCCACCAACCTCGACAACAGCGCGACCCTCGCCGCCGTCACCGAGTTCCCGCTGATGAAAGACTCCGCCAAAATCGAGACGCTCTACCTGGCTGCTCTCACACGAAAGCCCCGCCCCGAAGAGTTGGATCGCCTGACGAAGTACGTCGAGTCGGGAGGGCCATCGAAGAACCAGAAGGCCGCCCTGGCCGATGTGTTCTGGGCGCTGCTGAATAGTTCAGAATTTCTGTTCAACCACTAGCTCGCCGCATGTCCGATATCCAAATGATGAATGAGGAAAGCGAATGCGAAGAATTCCTAAACGCTACCAACGTGACTGCCACATCTGTGAGATATCGCTAAGCGATGACGATTTTTTTCTGTGTAGTAGCTGTTACGACAATGGTTTCGAACTGCTCAATAAAAATCCGCGTGGCATAAAAATAATGCGACCCGGCACACTGGTTGCATCAAACGTAGCACCTCGCGCTCGTCGATCAATCGCATTTTTTCAGCGGCTTCAAGCAATTGCAGTTCAACAGAAGCGAGACCACGAGTGGATCGAAGAAATCGTTGCCGCGTGTGAAAGTAGTGGCATTCTTTTTGTTGACCATCATTGGAGCGAAGGCACGGAGAGTTGCTACTTGGAATTCAACGAGTTCAAGATTCGAATATCTGATCACTGCATACCGAGAACTAAGGATATTGCAATTGAGTTGCCCACAGAGCGGTCAGATGAGGCAGTAAAGCAACTCTTAGATTTCTTACGATGACTCCTCAGACATACACTCACGCTGCGGTGTTTTGATGCGTCTTTCGATCTGAATGTTACTCGATTGGGATTACCGTTATGGGAAGCAACGTCAGTCAATTCTCCCGTCGCGACTTTCTCACGCTCTCCGCGTGCGGGGCCTTCGGCGCGTCGATGTCCCGATGGCTACCTGTGTTTGCAAACGAAGTGGCTGGAGTGAAGCAAAGAAAGAAATCCGTGATCCTGCTGTGGATGACGGGTGGGCCGCCTCAGACCGACACGTTCGATATGAAGCCGGGTCACGAGAACGGCGGGCAGTTCAAGCCGATCGACTCGTCGGTGCCGGGGATTCAGGTGTGCGAGCATCTCCCCAAGCTGGCCAAGCTGATGGAGCACTGCGTGCCGATTCGCTCGATGAGCACCAAGGAGGGGGATCACACGCGCGGGACGTACCTGATGCGGACGGGCAACCTGCCGACCGGGCCGATCGACTATCCGACGATGGGGTCGCTGTTCAGCAAGGAGTTGGGGCAGGAGAACTCGGAGTTGCCCAATTTCGTGGCCGTCGCGCCGTACACGCAGTTCAGCCCCGGAGCGTATGGCCCGGGGTTCCTCGGACCGAAGTACGCACCGCTGGTGGTCGGCGACGGCAATCGAGTTGCCGGTGGACCGAACGGCATGAACTACGATCAGTCGCTCGGCGTGAAGAACCTCGATCTGCCGGGCGGCATCAACAACTATCGGGCCGACGCGAGGTTGGCGTTGCTCGGCGACTTGGAAGCCGACTTCGCCAGCCAGCGGCCGGGACTGATCTCCGACAGCCATCGCGAAGCCTACGCCGCGGCCGTGCGCATGATGCGGTCCGAGGCCGTGAAGGCGTTCCAACTCGACAGCGAACCAGCCAAGCTGCGCGATGCCTACGGACGCAACCAGTTCGGACAGGCCTGTCTGCTCGCCAGACGCCTCATCGAACGAGGCGTCCCGTTCGTCGAGGTCTCTTTGAATGGCGTCGGGAACAACCAGACCTTCGCCTGGGATACTCATCAGCAGAACTTCACAGCGGTCAAAGGGCTGCTCGGCGTGCTCGATCCGGCCTGGGCAACGCTGATGAGCGACCTCAAGGATCGCGGCCTGCTCGATTCGACGCTGATCGTCTGGATGGGCGAGTTTGGCCGAACGCCGAAGATCAACCCGCAGACGGGCCGCGATCACTTCCCCGCCGCATGGTCCACGGTGATGTGCGGCGGCGGCATCAAGGGAGGCCAGGCCATCGGCAAGACCACCCCCGACGGCATGAAAGTCGACGACCGCCCGGTCTCGGTGCAAGACCTCTTCGCCACGATGTGCCAATCGCTGGGCCTCGATCCGCACATCCAGAACTTGTCCAACGTCGGCCGACCAATCCGCATCGCCGATCTCAACGCCAAGCCGATCACGGAGATTCTGTAAGAGTCCAATCTCGTTCAGTTAATCTCGTTCCCAAGCTCCAGCTTGGGAACGGCTCCCCCCAAGCTCCAGCTTGGCGAGCAGCCTGAA
>JAYTXB010000985.1:0-19016 GCA_043743205.1 Schlesneria sp. | reverse complement strand
GGAGAGGACAAGAAATTTGTGAACGCTCAGGCCAAGGTACTGCCCAGCGGTCTGATCGAAGTTTGGTCCGATGCCGTCAAGGAGCCGGTCTCCGTGCGCTATGCCTGGGCCGACAACCCGATCTGCAACATGTTCAGCGGAGCCGGTCTGCCACTGACTCCGTTCCGCACGGACGACTGGCCGGGCGTGACCATCAACAACAAGTGAGTTCACCGTTGGCGCTGATCTGCCGTTCGGCGCGGGTCTTCCGTTCGGCGCGGGTCTCCTGACCCCGCCGAAGCGCCCGACCGCAGGTCTCCTCTTCGAGACGCTCAAAACGAAGCAGCCCGGTCTGTCGCACAGACCGGGCTGCTGTTGTTTGAGGGACGAGATCGATCAACCGGTCACTTGCTCGCAGCGGCCTTGTGTGTGAGGGCCGTCTTCACTTCTTGCACTGACGTGTTGCGACTCACGACGACACCTTCGGCATTCACGAGAAACATCGTCGGGAGCGAGATCACTCCATAACCGATGGCCATCGGGCTGCTCAGTCCGCCGGGCTGATACAACTGCGGCCACGTCATCTTATGTTGCGCGAGGTACGGTTTGACGGCCGCCTTGTTCATGTCGAGGCAGACTCCGACGATCTCGAAGCCCTTGGATTTGTTCGCCTGATAGAGCGCTCTCAGATCGGGCAAGTCGTCTTCGCAGACCTTGTATTCACTCGACCAGTAGACGACGAGCACGTTCTTGCCGCGCAGGCTGCGCATGTCGATCGTCCCGCCGTCCAAGCCCGGTCCCGTCAAGACGAGTGGCTTGCCGTTGAGGTCGAGTCGGCGCAAGGCTCCCAGCGCGCGTTGTCCCGCGTCGGTCTTGGGCTTCTCTTTGACAAGTCGTTGATACCACGCGGTCGCTTCTTTGCTATGGG
Source organism: Schlesneria sp. (assembly GCA_043743205.1). Taxonomy (GTDB): domain Bacteria; phylum Planctomycetota; class Planctomycetia; order Planctomycetales; family Planctomycetaceae; genus Schlesneria. The sequence continues at coordinate 18,109 of JAYTXB010000985.1, read as the reverse complement.
CACTCAGTTCTTCGTGATGTGCCAGCAAGAGCATCGCGTCGGAGGAGTCTTCAGAATCGTTGTACTCCGTGATGAAGTCTTCCAACCCTTTGATCCACTCCTTCTGGACATCAGCCGCCTTGTCCTTCTCTGTCTCTGCGTCCTGCAAACCGACGTAGTATTGCGCTTGAATCCGGCGGTAGACGACATACGGCACCAGTGGCGACTTGGGCGAGCTACGACGCCAGTCTTGCTCCATGGCTTTGAGGTCGGCCGCCCCTTCGGGATACGTCCCGATCTGTGCGGCGAAAGCGAAGCCGTCCACGAGCTGCTTCGTGAGGAGCATTTTTTCATCGTCGGTCTCAGCCAACTTGATGGCTCGATTAAGCAGAACGCCACGTCGTTCCATCAGAGCCTTCACGGCGGCGCGATCGGCATTCGGTTGCATCAGTCCTTGCTCGATCTTGACCAGTTCGCCGAGCAACTTCTCGACCTCGGGTGAGGCTCCGCCGCCCGCTGGGCCAGTCGCGTTGCTTGCAGCCATCAGCGGCTGCATCAAGACACCGCCTGCGGTGACCATCGACCCATCTACGCCTTCGATCGGTTGCGGAACCTGCGTCAGTTTCCAGACCTCGCCGACGCGGATCATCTCACCGACTTGCACCGCTGCGAACTTGCCTTGAGTCTCGACGATGGCGACCGCGTTTTCGTAGACCTGCAAATCGGCCGTTGCCTTCTCGTCGTCGGCGGGAATGAGACTGGGGGTCGAGGCATCGAACCGCGCCCACTTGGTCTGGGCGGAGAGCGTTTTGCTTTTGGAGAGAATCGCACGCGACTTCTTGCCCGCGTCGGCCGAGGACTCCAGTAGCTTCGTGGCCATGGCCGGATTGAGTCCCAACGCTTTGAGGTCTTCGGTGGTAATCATCACCGATTGCAAGGCCGCGTCGTCGCCCGCCACCATCGCGCGAATCGCCTCTTGCGACGCTTCGGCCGCCGACAGAATGCGCCACGTGTCGATGCGACCATCTTCGTTCTGGTCGATCCCCCAGCGCGAGCCTCCCAAATTCAACCAGCGCGCCTGATCGACCTTTTCGTTGTCGTTGGTGTCGATGTCACGATAGACCTCGATCCCATGATTGAAGTACCGCCATTGATCGAGCTTCCCGTCACCATCCGTGTCGAGAAACTTCCGCAGGATTTGCCCGGACGACCCGAGAACCACCCAACCGGAAGCCTTCCCTTTGCGATCGAGTTCCACCTTGCACTTGGCGTACTCGTCGGGCTTGGGTGTCTCGAACTCAACATCCTTTTGCTTGGGGACAAACGCCATCGTCTCCTTCACGGACGGGGGCGGTGCGGCGAAAGTCGGGTTCGCCACGCCGATCACACCCAAGACCACGATCCATCCCCAAGTCCGTCGTGTTTGCAAGTTCATACCGTCGCTCCGTTCGGCCTTGATCATCTCAATCCTTGTCGTCCACTGACGCGGAACTGCTTGTAAAACGAGGCCTCGCACCGGACGCGGATCGCCCGAGACCAGCCAAGATCGGCAGTTCGTGCCGGATTCTAGGTGACGACTCAAAACAGGTCACGACCAGTTTGGACGCGTGAAAAAACGAAGCCGGTGGCAAGGTAGCCCTGTCGCTCCGCGACAGGAAGCGGGGTCGCAAAGCGGACCTCGGATCGCAGGCCAACTCGACTCGACGTTCGACTTGCCATCAACATCGACTCCGCGACGCGCTCCCTGTCGCGGAGCGACAGGGCTACCTTGCCGAGCAGACTTCGCTGATTCGTGACGGTGGTGCGGGACCACTCTTGAGCGACGGCATCCACTGTATCAACGTGCTTTCTCAACCGGTAATCCGCGCTCGGGCGAGTGAGGTTGCCGCCGAGCCATTCCAATTCGTTGCGATTGCTTGTCCGGGCTGACAGTCGGCGGCTAGACTCTCGCCCCCGCTGGCCGCTGGGCCGGACTGGCTTCATGATTCTGGAAGGGACCGCGTTTGATGAACGACTCGCTCTGCGTTGAGAATGGCACAACGAACTGGCACGAACTGGCAGACCGAGTTCTCGATGGTCACGAACTGACAGCAGACGAAGGGTTGTCGATCCTCCAATCGAGCGACGATGAACTGCTGGAGTTGCTCGCCGCGACCTATCGCATCCGCAGGAAGCACTTCGGCAAGAAAGTTCATCTCTACTTCTTGAAGAACGCCAAGAGCGGCCTCTGCCCGGAAGATTGTGGCTACTGCTCGCAGTCGATCATTTCGGAGGCGGAGATTCCGCGATACGCGCTGCTCAACGAAGCCAAGCTGATGGAAGGGGCCGAGCGGGCCGTGGCCTCACAAGCACGGACTTACTGCATCGTGGCGTCGGGGCGCGGGCCGAGTAACCGCGAGGTCGAGCACATCGCCAGCACGGTCACGAAGATCAAGGACAAGTTCGGCCTGCACATCTGCTGCTGTCTCGGACTGCTCAATGAAGAGCAGGCGACACGACTGAAGGCGGCGGGGGTCGATCGCATCAATCACAACCTCAACACGAGCCGCGCGTTCCACGACACCATCTGCACAACGCACACTTATGAGGACCGGCTGAAGACGTTGCAAAACGTGCGACAAGCCGGGATGGAATTGTGTAGTGGGATGATCGTCGGATTGGGTGAGTCCGAACGCGACCTGATTGACGTGGCGTTCGAGTTGCGCGGTTTGGGCGTCCACTCGACACCGGTTAACTTCCTGCACTCGATCGACGGCACGCCGCTCGAACGCAAGTGGGATCTCAATCCGCGTTACTGTCTGAAGACACTCTGTTTATTCCGCATGGTGAACCCGAGTGTGGAACTGAGAATCTCCGGCGGGCGCGAAGTGAACATGAGGTCGATGCAGGCGATGGGCCTTTACGCCGCCAACTCGATGTTCGTCAGTGACTACCTCACGACGAAGGGGCAGCCCGCTGAAGACGACTTCAAAATGGTGGCCGATCTCGGCTTTGACATCATCGTCGGCGATCACGAATCGCACGAGGCTTGGGAGTCGATCAAACAGAACGAGGCGACTCAGTGCCGCTGATCTGCGGTCCGTGAGGATCGGTGCATCAGCCTGACGGGATTTGGTAAGCCGGGTGCCGTGAGGCTCCGGACTCCCTCTGCAGGTCACTTGGGACACCCCATCAGTCACTTGGAATGCCATATCGGTCGCTTGGGACGCCCTATCGGCCGCTTGGGACACACCAACAGTCACTTGGGACGCCCCATCGGACGCTTGGGACGCCCTAAATGTCTTATATATCACGTCAGAAATGACATTGAGTGCATCAGCCGCGACGTACAACAATAAAACGTTGGAGTTCTTCCACAGACAAACGACATACAAAGCATCAGAAGTGACCGTCAACGACTTCCGATCGGGAATCGCCTAGTCAGGAACGACAACGAGGCATCAACCTCAAGCTGCCAAAAGAGACGCATACACCGCATGAGCCGGAGATTGATGCGCCAATCCTCAGACGAGCGGCAGGAATTGTCGTACCGCGATGTAGGATGGGCACTCTTGCCCGTCCGGCTTGAAGACAGAAATGCGGACGGGCAAGAGTGCCCATCCTACAGGGACATTTCTTCTTGCCGCTCGCCTTAGCGGGTTTGCCCCTGGAGTGCGGCACGGGCAAAAGCGAGTGCTCCGGCCGACATTTCACGGTCGGCGGAACGCCTTGGACACATCGATCCGATAGCTGTCCGAGAAGGCTTCGTCGAACAAATAGAGCGAATGGAAGTCGCTAAGCTGATCGTGTTCGGACTTTCTCATTTCGCCGCGTTCGATCATCTCGAAGACCATCCGCCCGAAATCGTCCGTGGTTTGCAGGCCCCAGTGGCGGAACACGGACGGGGCCATCGAACCATACTGACGCAGGCCCAGGACTCGCACCCCTTCCAGCAATTGTTTGCCGGAGATGTGGTGAGACTCATCGTGACGCTCGCTTCCGGAATCTTGACTGACCAGTTCCTGAGCGGTCTTGAGTGATTCCGAGAGGAAGATGTAGGCGTGAGGATGGAAACAGAGACGCATTCGGCGAGGGCGTGCGGCGAAGGGCGTCTTCATGATTCAGCGACTCACACGGAAGGCAACTCTGGCAAACAGCACCAATTGTCACGCTCTGCACGCTGCTGAGCGAACGCGATTGGCCGGGCCGGTTCAAGCGGGGGGGGGCGGACTATACAAAACCCGGCTCATGAGTTGGAAGTCCGATCGGCGCACTCTGCCCTTCATCGCGAAAAACAATCCCGGCTCTCCGCCATTCCTGTTGGCCCGCAGAAATTAGCCGCAGGGCGCTAGCCCCGGTTAAGCGAAATCGAATCGGGGCTAGCGCCCTGCGGCTAATGTACCACAAGAATCAACACGAATGGCGGAGAGCCACAATCCCCAGTGTGAACGTTCGTTGCACGCGACATCACATCAGTTCGTCGCGTTACCATCTGCCGCCGCGTCTGCGGCTGGCTTGGCTTCTGGGCTCGATCCCTCTTCAGGCTCGACCAGCGGTAGGATTGGCAGACGATCTGGGAACTTATGAAAGACCGGTAGCGTGTCCCCTTTTTGGCGGAGCGTGATGATCAGCCCGCTTTCAGTCGCCATGTAAATGCGGTCGGTGCGATCATTGGAAACACGCACTGAAAATGCACGCAGTGGATACGATCCGGCGATGACCCCCGTGGCCTTGTTGGTCTTGATCAGATTGCCGTCCTCATCCGAGGCGTACATTGAGTCGCCCGCAATGGCTAGGAAGCGAATGAGATTGGGTTGCCACCAACGTTGTGCCCCCGAGGTCGCATCCAGACAGTACATGCCACCGCGATCGGGCATCACAAACAAGTCGTTGCCCACGACATAAGGGGCTTTGCGGATCGGCAACCCGGAGGTGAATTCCCAAATCACACGACCGTTGTCCACATTGATCGCATAGAACTTGAAGTCTTCAGACGCGAGAAACTGCAGCTTGCCCGATCGGGAAAGGGGAGCCACGATCGGCTTGTCGGTTTCCATCTGATAGACCAGCTTCCGATCACTGGCACTGACAGAGTACAGCGAGCCATCACGGCTGGCGAAATTGACCAAGCGGCCGGTCACAATGGGGGGCGAGGTCACTTCTTTTCCGGCCTGATAACGCCAAGCGAGTGCCTCCTGCGACCACTGGGGCAAGCGTTGCTCTTGGAAGAGGCGACGGATTTTGCGGAGACTAAAGGCATAAACGCTGCCGTCGAGTGTTCCCACATAGACTTGATTGTCATCGACAGAAGGACCGGTCGAAGGCTGCCCCGGCAGAATCAGTGTCCACACCGTTTTGCCCGTGGCTTTCTCGATGCCATACATCGTCGAGCCGACCACGAACAGCGCGAGATCCTCGTTCGAGACTACCGGGAAACTGGGTTGATCAAACCGGCCCAACAGGATCGCCCAGAGTCGTTCGCCTGATTCCGAATTGAAGGCGGTGGTCGATCCCGAGGTGGCTTGCACGTAGACGATATCTTCGTCCACGGTGACATACCGCACCTTATCGCGGCTGGGGTTGAGGGTCGCTTGACCCCACCAAGCTCGCTCCAAACCGAAACGACTCAGTTGCTGTTGCGTCGGCAAAACCTTGTCGGCTGTTTGACGTTGAGCCAACGCGACACTCGACAACAGCGCCCAGCAGACGCTCCCCACTACGACTCGATTCCACGTTGTCATATTTGCACTTTCGGAGTTCCATGAACGCGCTGTTTGAGTCCGGAGGAACCGATCTTCGAGGCGAGTGGCCAGTGAGCATGATCGGAACCTCGCGATTACCGATCCCGATGAAAACTGTCGAGTCAGAACAAAACTTCTTCGTGTTGCGTCGGCAGTTCGCGTGAGAAAGGTGAAGGAACATCCGTCTCCCGGAGCGGTAGCTCGAACCCGCGAGGGCGGGCAATGCTACCCATCCCGCAAAACCGGACGCCAGTGGAATGAAGCACAAACATATTTCGAGAACCCGAAAATTTGACTGCAACGCCGTGCTCCTGACGCCGACTCGTCGAAGATCGTCTGAGCGTCTCGTCTTGCGAATGACGTTTCGGCGTTCGTAGAATCCCGCCCGACCCGTTCGATAGCTGCCCACTCTCTGCTTTGGGGCGAGATCATGAACCTGTTTTCTTCCGATCCGCGAGGCGAACACCTGCAAATCGGCCTCCCGCTAATCCGTTGGCCAGTCTTGGAAATCGCGTTCATCGCAATTCTGCTGTTCTGTTGGACGGCCAAGCCTGCTCGGGCTGACTTGGTGAAGTTGGCCAACGGCGGCGAGTTGCGAGGTCGCATCATTCGCTCCACATCGAACGGCAGCGCACCGGCGGAGACGCTTCAGTTGGAATCGCTCACGGGAGCCACGGTCGTCGTGCTCAAGAGTGAGACTCAGTTCGTCTCGATGCGACCGTTGATCGTGGAAGAGTACGAGTCCAAAGCGCGGCGCGTGGCTGATACGCTGGAGGCTCAATGGGAATTGTCCGAATGGTGCCGAGCGAACGCGCTGTCGCGTCAGCGCGGCGTACATCTGCTGAAGGTCGTCGAACACGATGCCAATCATGAGAAGGCTCAAGTGGCGCTCGGTCGCGTCTGGCACGAAGGGGAATGGGTTGATCGAGAAGAGATGATGGCCGCGCAGGGCTACGTCAAATACAAGGGACGCTATGTCACGACGCAGGAACTTGATGTTCTCCAAAAGACGACGGTCGAGTTAGAGCAAGAACGTGAGTGGTTTCAAAAGATCAAGCTGTGGCATGGCTGGATTGTGGGGCGTCATGAAGAGCGTCGTCAGCAAGGGATGGTTGCGTTGCAGCAGATCGTGGAGCCACAAGCCGCTCCCGCTGTAATTCGATACTTGTGCGAGGACTCTCACCGCGACTTAAGGCTCATGGGAGCTGGCCTGCTCTCCAAGCTATCCGGTGCGAAAGCGGTCTCGGGACTGGTCAAGTTGGCGTTGTTCGATGTCGATCCCGAGGTTCGTTACACCGCGTTGAACGCGATCGGCACCGACAAGTTTGAGCAGGCTCAGTCCGCGTTCCTCAAGGAATTGAAGAACGAATACAACTCGATCGTCAGTCGCGCCGCCGCTGCGCTCGGACGAGTCGGTGACGAGCGAGCCATCGCTCCGTTGATCGATGCACTCGTGACGACGCACCGTTACCACGTGCCGACGAACGAACGGCAGGGCCAGTCGTACAGCTATCGCACCGACGGCTCATTCGGGACGAACACCAACTTGCCTCCCGATGTCGAGGCGGCAATGCGAACAGGACAATTGCCGCAGGGGGCACTTGTCTTGAACAACACTTCTCCCAACATCCCCAAGAAGACGGTCCTTGTCAAAGTCGATCATTGGAATCAGGACGTGCTCGCAAGCTTGCAGAAGATCACGAAACGCGACTTCGGTTATGACGAGCGGACGTGGCATCTCTGGTGGACCGCCGAGAAAACGGCGGGCGGCGCCGACAAGCCACTTAAGAAGAAGTGACATCCCGCTTGAGCCTGCCCGACGCACCGGCATAAGATGCGACCGATGCTTCATCCGTTCAGGAGTCTGTTCATGCTGCGAGTCTTGAGTTCACCCCGCCAGCTTTGCAACGGAGTGACGCGCCGAGAGTTGCTCGAAGTCGGCGGGACCGGCTTGCTGGGACTGAGCCTGCCACAACTGTTCGCGGCCGACGCCGCGCGGGCCGCAGAGACGAGTCGCGCAGGTGTGACGAATGCCGCACTCGACCGCATCGCCAAATTGCCCGACGGGTTCGGGTCTGCCAAGCGATGCATCATCCTGTTTCTCTATGGCTCGCCCAGTCAGATGGAAACGGTGGACATGAAGCCGGACGCTCCGGCCGAGATTCGCGGGACGATGCAGCCAATCTCCTCTTCGCTGCCGGGCCTCGACGTATGTGAGCATCTGCCGCGCATGGCCAAGATGATAGACCGCGTGACCGTGCTGCGGTCGCTCCATCACGAGTACCCGATTCACGGCGTGGCCTATGCGATGACGGGGACTCCCGCCATCGACACGAATATGGAATTGAGCCCCTCTGATCCGCGGCACCATCCCTATTTTGGCAGCGTCGTCGAATACGTTGATCGCGGGCGACGCGGCGGCTTGTCGGAGTTCCCTCAGAACGTCGCGTTGCCATTCCCTTTCAGCACTCAACGCACGGGCGAAGTTCATCGAGCCGGTCCCTACGCGAGCTATCTTGGTGCAACCTACAACCCGGTCTGGACAGAGTTCCTCGGTAAGGCGGATCGCTCCGTTTACAAGACGCTGGGGGAGAAGAAAGATATTGAAGTCTTCGATCCTTATGTCGGCTGCAACTCTGACGCGCACTTCCGACTGGCATCGACTTCACTCCCCGAGACGCTGACTCTTGATCGACTCGACCGCCGCCGATCACTGTTGACGCAGATGAATCAGGTCCGGCGAGACCTCGATGCGACGGATCGCGGTCGCTCGCTAAACAGTTTCCAACAGATGGCTTACTCTTTGCTTCAATCCCAGCAGGTGAGCGAGGCACTCGATGCTCGCCAGGAATCAGCCGCCACGCGCGAGTTGTACGGCATGACGCTGGTCGGACAATCGTGTCTCGCCGCGCGGCGAATGCTGGAAGCGGGCACCCGGTTGGTAAGTGTCTTCTGGGATGAATACGGTCTGGCGGGAGACGCCTGGGACACGCACTGGAATCACTTTCCACGCATGACCGATCAACTTCTGCCGGGCTTGGATAAAGCGTTCTCGGGACTCGTTCTCGACTTGGAGCAGCGCGGGATGCTCGATGACACGCTGGTCGTCTGCATCAGTGAGCATGGTCGCACCCCCAAGATCAACGCCGCAGTGGGAGGCGGTCGCGATCACTGGTCTCAAGCCTACTCGGCCCTCTTCGCGGGGGGCGGCATCGCACGTGGACGAGTCGTTGGCGCGACAGACAAGCACGCCGGTGAAGTGGTCTCGAACCCCGTCGGCCCGAAGGATGTCCTCGCCACGATGTACCACCTGCTCGGTGTCGATCCGCATCGCTTCCTGCCCGACAAGACCGGTCGCCCGATCCCGATCGTCCCCGAATCGAGCCGCGTGATTTCGGAACTGTTCGCGTAACAGCCAGTTGAAAAAAGGGCCCTCCGCCATTCGTGTTGACGAGCGGTGGAGACACACCATTGGTCGTGGTTCAGCCGCCCCGCGCTCGCGTGTCGGCCGATCAGTTCCACAACACAAGAATCATCACGTTTGGCGGAGAACCGAAAAAAGTAACCCGCAGCGCGAGTTGCGGTGAGTAGGTAACTTCTCGCTCAAGCTGGCAGTGATGGCAATCGTCTCTGTATCTTGCCGCCCGCTCTGCTGCATCTCTTAGCAGTCGTAGTCCCTTGGCAGGAGTTCTTTCGTTCGTGTCTGCGTTTCAATTTCATCTGGATGCCGTCGATCCGGCGACCGGTGCGCGTGTTGGCCGTTGGGTGACGCCTCACGGCGTTGTTGAGACTCCCGCCTTCATGCCTGTCGGGACACTGGGCACGGTGAAGGGGCTGACGCCCGACCAACTGAAGCAGTCGGGCGCTCAGATGGTGTTGTCAAACACTTATCACCTCGCGCTGCGCCCCAGTTCAGAAGTCGTCGCGGAGCTGGGCGGGCTGCACAAGTTCATGAACTGGAATGGCCCAATTCTGACCGACAGCGGCGGCTATCAAGTCTTCAGCCTAGCGTCGAACCGGAAGATCGACGACGAAAAAGTGGTCTTCCAATCTCACATCGACGGTAGCCTGCTCGAACTCTCTCCGGAGCGAGCCGTCCTCATTCAAGAGCAACTCGGCGCGGATGTCATCATGTGTCTGGATGAGTGTCCGCCACATGATGCCCCTCACGACAAATTACTCGCCGCCGTTGATCGCACGACGCGCTGGGCGGCTCGCTGCCGCGCGGCTCAACGTCGGGACGACCAAGCGCTATTCGGAATTGTGCAGGGGGGGACCAATCCCGCGCTGCGAGATTACTCAGCCAAGGGACTCTTGCCACTCAACTTTCCTGGCTATGCGATCGGCGGATTGAGTGTCGGCGAAGAGCCGTCCGCGATGTACACCACGCTCGATCACACCGTGCCGATGCTGCCTGCGGATCGACCGCGTTATCTGATGGGTGTCGGTCGGCCGATCGACATTTTGGAGGGCGTGCTGCGAGGAGTCGATCTGTTTGACTGCGTGATGCCCACTCGCAACGGTCGCAATGGAACGGCTTTCACCAGCCAAGGGAGTCTGAAGCTGAAGAACCTCAAACATCGCACGGACTCGGCACCAGTCGATCCCGATTGCGAGTGCCCCGTCTGCCAGCAGTTCAGTCGCGCGTACCTGCGTCACCTGTTCATTGCGGGGGAGATGCTCGGTCCGATTCTGCTCTCGTGGCACAACCTCGCGTTTTATCAGCGGTTGCTGCGTGACTTGCGAGCCGCGATCCGGGAGGGGCGAGCGACGGAGTTCCGGGCTGCTCAACTTGCTCGCTGGGCACCATCCGTCTAAGATGCCGCCTCATTTTTGGCCGGATCGCCCGTCGCCTCTAGGACTTGCTTAAAACTCATGTTTGCCTCTTGGATGTGGAACTTAGTTGCTGCCGACCCTGAACCGGCAGCGGGTCCGTCACCTTGGAATGTGCTGGTGCCGTATCTAGCGGTCATCAGCCTGTTGTATTTTGTGATGAGTTCCCCGAAACGTCGCGATCAGTCACGTCGCGATCAGGCACTCAACAACCTCAAAAAGAATGATCGCGTGGTGACCATCGGTGGCATCTACGGCAGCGTTGTCACCGTTTCGACCGATGGCAAAGAGGTCACGTTGAAGGTGGATGACAGCACGCGGATCAGATTCAAAAAGTCGGCTATCGCAGAAGTGTTTTCAGGCGATCCTCCCGCTGAGACGCCACCCAAATCGACCTGACGCGCCCCATGAACTCGACGAACCGCGAAATGGTTGGATACCGAGTTCTACTAGTCTGACCAGCAGATCAACTCGGCCACCGTGCTTTCAGCGAGTTGGCCTACCAATGAATCTGCCGACCGAATCGGTTGGCCCCAGACCAACAATTATCAAGTGACTTGAACTCTCAAACCGAGTTGCTCGAACACAGTAGATCAGTCCTCAGAATCAGGGAATGGAACTCACGAATGGACGGAATTGCACAGTCTCTTCTCCTGTCACAGGGTGGAGTCGAAGTATGGATGGGCCGCGAACCTCTGATTTTCACCATGATCGGGCTGATAGCGACAGTCCCGTTCTTGGTGGGCTCGCTGATTGGTCGTTTACTCGGCTTGCCTGATCTCTCGAAGCGAATCGGTGTCGTGCTGATGGCGATAAGTTTGTCGCTCTCACCGTTTCTCTTTGAGATATTGCGAGGGCAAAGTTGGACGAACGCCCTGCATCTCGGGATCGATCTCGCGGGCGGAACCAATCTGGTCTATCAAATCGACGTAAACGAAGCCAAAGCGCAGAGCAAGTCGGTCGATAAGGTGACGGTCAGCAAGTTGGTCGATGCCATCAAGCGTCGCGTGAACCCTTCGGGCACGATCGACATGACCGTGCGCGGTGTGGGCACCGACCGTGTGGAAATCATCGTGCCCGGCGCTGATCGCGATCTGGTCGAACAGATGAAGGCCAAGATCACGCGTCTGGGAAGTCTCGAATTCGGCATTCTCGCCAATGAAGTCGATCATCGAGATTTGATTGCCAAGGCAATGCTGCTCCCGAACGATCAGCGTGAAGTTCGTGCAAACAGTCTGATTGTCGCGGCTTGGCGCGATGCTGCCGAAGGGAAAGAAAAGGACACCAGTCAAGTCGGCCACCGGACGGTCAAGCGACGAGACCCCAAGGGGAATGAGATCGATGTTCTCCAGTTTTTGATCGTTCAAGATCGGCCTGATCGTGCGGTGACCGGTAAGTATCTGACGCTGTCTCGAGCCCAGACGGACAGTAACGGTCGTCCAGCGGTCGGCTTCCATTTCAACGGCCGTGGTGCCGTACTCTTCGGAAACTTGACCGGAGCGAACTTGCCTGACCCCGAAAATGGCGCGACCAACGGATTCCGGCGGCGTTTGGCAATTCTGCTCGACGGCCGGGTTTATTCGGCACCCACTATTCAGTCTCGAATTACCAGTGCGGGCGAGATCACCGGCAACTTCACGATGAAGGAGGTGAATGAACTGGTTGCGGTTTTGAACGCTGGCGCCTTGGAAGTTCCGCTGAAGCAAACGCCAATCAGCGAGTTCACCATCAGCCCGTTGTTAGGAGCGGACGTTCAGCAAAAAGGTGTGAGCGCGATCCTTGTCTCCGCGATCTGCGTCTTCCTCTTCATGCTGGTCTACTACAGGTTGGCGGGCGTCGTGGCCAATCTCAGCCTCGCACTGAATCTGTTAATGGTCGTCGGTTCCATGGCATTCATCTCGGCGACGTTCACGTTGCCGGGTTTGGCGGGGATCGTGCTTACCATTGGAATGGCCGTCGATTCCAACGTGCTGATCTACGAACGCATGCGAGAAGAGTTCGCGCGGAAAGCCAACCTACGGATCGCCATTCAGAATGGCTTTGAACGAGCGTTCTCCGCCATCTTCGACGGCAACGTCGCCTCGCTGCTGACGGCGGCGATTCTCTACATGATCGGCAGCGACCTGATTCGCGGGTTCGCCGTCTCACTGTTCTTGGGCTTGCTGATGAGTCTGTTTTCATGCCTCTACTTCGGCCACTTGGCCTTTGAGATTATTGAACGCAAACGGTTCGTCAAAACGCTCAAAATGATGCAATTCCTCGGTGAGACCAAACTCGACTTCCTGAGCAAACGCACCATTGCCTTCTTCGGTTCCAGTGTGGTCATCGTGGCCGGTTTGGCAGCGATCGTCGTGCGCGGAGAGGCCAATTTGGACATCGACTTCAGTGGTGGCACGATGGTGACATTTGAGTTCGTCGAGAAACAGTCGATGGATGACGTGCGCTCGCGTCTCCTGAGCCTCGAAAGTTTCAAAGATGGTCTGAGCCTCGAACAACTGACCGTCGGTGACGAACAACAGTCGGCAACGGCAGCGCGGCGGTTCCGCCTGAGAACCCCCGTACAGGATCAATCCATCGTTTCGAACGGGATCAACAAAGCCTTTGAAGACGCTCAGCACGCTTTGGTCCGTGTCACGCTGGCAGACAGCGCAGTGGCGGCGATCACCGACAAGTTGGAGGGCGAGTTGCAACGCTTTGAGGGGGGCCTTCAGTCGGTGTTGAAATTCAGTGGTCCCGTCTCCGAAGCGACGGTGATTGAATATCTCTCCAAAGAGCTGTCTGCCATCAAGACGGCAGCCAACCTCGCGAAATACGAGTCAGTTCAACTGCTGCTCTCTGCCACGGGTACCGCAGCGGCCGAGACTCCTACCGCTGCTGCGGGAACCCGAGTGAAGGCCAGTCCGAAATTTGTTGAGTTCACCCTGCGAGCGACACGCGAACTGAGCGCTGACGATCTTTCCGCCGCCATCAAATCGGTGCAAACCCGCTTGTTCGGATCTCCCGTGTTTGAAGAGGTCAATGCGTTTGATACTTCCATCGCGAACGGCACCAAGATTGACGCCTTGCTCGCGATCTTGGCCAGCCTAGTGATGATCGTGCTCTATATGGCCTACCGGTTCGAGAAGGTCTACTTCGGCTATGCCGCCGTGGCGGCACTCGCTCACGATGTCCTCGTGACGGTGGGTTGTATCGCACTCGGTGCGTATCTCAGCAAGACGCCCCTTGGTCCACTGTTGATGCTCGATGACTTCAAAATCAATCTAAACCAGATCGCCTGCTTGCTGACCATCGTCGGCTACTCGTTGAACGACACCATCGTCATCTTCGACCGCATCCGCGAGATCAAGGGAAAGAGTCCGAGGATCACGCCCGAGATGATCAATCTCAGTGTGAACCAGACGTTGTCGCGAACCCTGCTGACCGCCTTGTCCACGTTTATCGTGGTGGTGGTGTTGTACATCGCGGGTGGCGAAGGGATTCATGGGTTCGCGTTCTCGATGATCATCGGTGTTGTGACCGGCTGCTACAGCACGGTCTACATCGCCAATCCTGTCCTGCTCTGGTTGGTTCAACGCGAAGACCAACAACCGGTGAAGAAGAATCTGGCTCGGGCCTAACGCTGTCGGTTGAGCAACTCGGAGTGCAGGGTTTTCATCCTGACCGAGTGCAATGACTTCAAGGGACGTGGAACAGGTTTCAAACTTGATCCACGTCCCTTTTTCTTTTCCCGTCGCGGCTACACTGGGGCGAACTGTCCGACCAGCACGCGGGCCGTCCTCAGGCCATCGACGGCGGCACTGACAATACCGCCCGCGTAACCGGCTCCTTCGCCGACAGGGTACAGCCCCGCGATGTTCGGACATTGGCGAGAGACCAGATCGCGATCAATGCGGATCGGCGAACTACCACGCATCTCGGGACCGACGAGGATCGCGTGCTTGAGGAAGTCTCCTCGCAGCTTCTGGTCCATTACCGGCAGGCTGCGTCGGATCGCTGAGGCGATGACGGGCGGTAGCACGCGATCAAGTGCCGTCGGGATCGCCCCTCGTTCATAGGAACAGCTCAGCTTCGCGGACACCTCGGGAGCGCGGCCTTTGACGAAATCAGCGGCCGACTGAATCGGACAGAGATAGTTTCCGCGACCGATTCGAAACGCTTCCGCCTCGTACCTCTGTTGGATGTGCATCCCTGCGAGCGGATGCGGACTATCGAACTCGTGTGTCTCCAGTGTCACGACGACGCCACTGTTGGCGAACGGTGTATCGTGGCGCGAGTTGCTCATGCCGTTCGAGCAGAACATGTCGGGTTCGCTCACGCTGGGGATGATGATCCCGCCAGCACACATGCAGAACGTGAAGACATCCTTCTCACCCCGCGCGTTCAACGTGTAGTCGGCCGCGCCGAGCAGTGTCAGATATTCAGGCCGCGCGTACTTGTGGCGGTTGATCTGCTCCTGAGGCTGCTCGATTCTCAGCCCGAGTTGAAAGGCTTTCTGGAGAAGAGGAACACCCAACTCGAACAGCATTTGATAAGTGTCGCGGGCACTGTGGCCGATCCCCAGCACGACGTGATTCGTCGCGAGATATCCGCTCGATGTTTGCAGGCCGACGACTCGACCGTCGCGAACATCGAGCCCTTCCATGCAGCAGCCGAAGCGGTACTCGCCACCAAGAGCTTCGATCCGGCGACGAAAATTGCGGCAGATCAGCGGCAGCTTGTTGCTCCCGAGATGCGGTCGGTTTTCGTAGACGATAGACGCCCTCCCGCCACATTCAACGAACTTCTCAAGAACCCATTCGACATCCGGCCCTTCCATACGACAGGTCAGTTTGCCGTCGCTGAAGCACCCCGCACCTCCCTCGCCGAACAGGTAATTGTTCTCACGATCGAAGGGACCACCGCGATCGAAGTCTCGCACCGCAGGAACGCGTTCCTTCACCCCGAGGCCCCGTTCCAGAATCAGTGGCCGATAGCCCTTCTGTGCGAGGTAATAGCCCGCCAGCAATCCCGCCGGTCCCGAACCGACGACCACCGGACGCTCGCTCATCGGAACCGCGCCAGGTGAGGGATCGTCGAATGCCGGCGGCACGAAGAACTGCACGTCGTCGCGAAGGTTTCGCTGGACGGCCTTCGATTGCAGTACCTCCTCCGGCAAATCGACGAGCGTCGTATAGACAAACCGCAAGTCGGAAGGAGCTCGCGCGTCGAGGCTCTTCTTCAACACGCGCCACCGCGTGAGGGCATCAACCGAAACTCCCAACCGTTCCGCGAGATAACGCGGCAACTCGGCTTCCGGGACCGACACGGACAACCGTAGGTTTGCAACACGCAGAGACATTGAGCAGCTTCAAAGGCGGAGCAGGGGGCAAAGAGTGGTGAGACGGTCCCGTTTGTAACCTGACTTGCCGGGAAGTGCCAAGCCTTCGGCAAGTCAGCCTTCGAGCAGCTTCAGCGTGAACTGGTATCACCGTAGTCAATGAATGACGGCGACCTGCAAGTCCATGACGTTGGTGTGAGTCGGTCCAGTCCGGAGCAGCCCGTTCGTCTGATCGAAGAATGTGTACGAGTCGTTGATCGCGAGAAACGCGGCTGGGTCGAGACCACGTTGCCGGGCTTTCTCACGGACAGCCGAATCGCAGACGGCGCCGGCTGCGTCAGTCGGGCCATCTTCGCCATCGGTTCCTCCCGAAAGGATTGCGATGCCTTGCAAGTCCTCATTCCAAAGTCGGCAGATTGCGGCGAGAGCAACTTCTTGATTGCGACCTCCAGCGCGAGGTTGTTCGGTTGGAACGAGCTGCACGACCGGTTCGCCACCGCCAATCAAGCAGATCGGTTGACCGGGCGACTCGCGCCGCGCTGCCAGACATAACTCTGCCAGTTCGATTCCCACATCGCACGCAAGGCCACAGCGTCCAGCACCGAGTGACCGCACCTCAAAGCCGAGCGTTCGTGCGTGACTCATGGCCGCGTTCAGAGCAGTCTGATTGTTGCCGATGATGACGTTGCGGCAGTTCACTCGCGGCGGCTCGCGCTCCGTACGTTGGTCTGAGTTCGCTCGAAGCACGTTCCAGACGGATGTGGGGATCAGGCTGGATGAATTCGTTTCGCCTGCCGCCTTTCCATGTGGAATCCTCTTCAGAGAAGCGACGCTGCGCTCCAACACGGCGAGTGCATCCACGGCTGTTCCGTCATCACAAACGGTGGGCCCCGATGCGATCACGTCGAGCGGGTCGCCGATCACGTCGGAGATAATGAGGGCGATCATGCTTCCCGCACGTGCCGCTCGCAGCAGTCCGCCGCCTTTGATGCGCGACAACCGCTTACGAACCGCATTCAGTTCCTGAATCGCGACACCGGATCGGCTGAGATGCCGCGTCACCACTTGCTTGTCGGCCAGACTGATGCCGTCGATCGGTAATGGCAACAGGGCACTGCCTCCGCCCGAGATCAGCACCAGGCAGAGATCGTCTTCGCGCAACGAGGCAACGAGTTCGATGATCTGCTCGCTGCCGAACACACCTGCGGCTGTCGGCTCATTCAGTCCTGCCGGTCGCGCTGCGTGGAGGTGGATGCGCCGCGTCGGTTGCACGCAATCAGCCGGAACATTGACCCAACCAACGACCTTCGTGTCGAGCAGTTCGGAACCGAGGACGGCCTCCAGCCCGAGTGCCATTCCCGCCCCAGCTTTGCCAGCGCCAACGACGATGACGCGATGAAGCTTGGCGAGATCGAACTGCTGGCCACAGATTTCGAGCGTGGCGGTGTGGCACTGGACGGACTCGCGGACGAGACGCGATGAATCGACCGCTGAGACACCCGCATTCCAGACGGCTTCGGCGTCACTGCGTGGTGACATCGAGTTGCCCTTCTGTCTCGATTGGCGAGTTGAGTCGTTCCAAACACAGGGCCGTAGAAATACGACCGTCGGAGGGGCACTCTTGCCCGTCCGTTTTTTTCCACCAGTGTCGCTGAACACCAACGGCAGGACGGGCAGGAGTGCCCCTCCGACGAACTGCCGTCTGGTTCTCTGACGAGTTCACGACAGACGCAGACTCGACCGCATCACGCCCCAGGACGCAGCCGCATGTAGACCGAGATGATGTCGTAAAGATCTGGAGAGATCTGGACTTCATCGTCGGCAAAGTCATCCAACCACGTCCGGTTCCACCGCGTCGCATCGCGCAGCGCACGGGAGATGTCTCCCAAACGAACGGTGACTTGTTCCGCCGTCGCGGTAGCCACGTCTTCGTCGCCATTAAACAATCGCAAGCGGTGTCGCATCGTTCATCCCTGAGTAGAAGCGACAGGGTCGGCCAGAACACCCGCCACCAAGACGAGCCACCGCGCACTGGTCGCGGCTCCGCTAGGATCGGCAATCGCAGGCATGAGCCTTGATGAAATTTAACGAGAAAAACGGTGAGGCCGCGAAACCGATCTGCATCACGGAAGAGGCTCGTAACACCTGTCCGGTGAGTGGTGTTCTTAGGCGAGCGGCAGGAGTTCGCATACCAACCGTAGACCGGACGCCTACGTCCGGTCGGCTCAAACAGACCGGACGAAGGCGTCCGGTCTACGGT
>JAYTXB010000984.1:0-1016 GCA_043743205.1 Schlesneria sp. | reverse complement strand
GAGCGAACTCTTCGAGCAGGTACTCGCCCACGAGTCCCGCGTGCCAACTTGTTCCACACGCCGTCAACACGATGCGGTCAATGCGACGCAGCTTCTGAGCGTCCATATTCAAGCCACCAAACACCGCCGTCGCTTCGTCATCATCGAGTCGCCCGCGCAGCGCGTTCTCGATCGTCGTCGGCTGCTCGAAGATTTCCTTGAGCATGTAGTGCTCGAACTCACCTAGGTCCGTATCGACTGCGGACTGCTCCAGCACCTTGATGTGTTTGGCGTTGGACCCGCCATTTTGATGTCGCAACTGAAACTGATCGGCGGTAATGACGGCGATTTCATGATCGTTGAGATAGACCACTTCTTCCGTGTGTCCAACCAGCGGGCTGGCATCGCTGGCGAGATAGTACTCGCCCTTACCAATGCCGACGACGAGTGGACTTCCCAAACGAGCTGCGACCAACAAGCCGGGGACATCCCGAAACAGGATCGCCAGACCGTACGTGCCTTTGATTTTCTTGATCGCCTTCTCGACGGCCTGCACGCAGGTCTCGGCGAGCGTGGGGTCCGATCCTAGCTTCGCTTCCTCTTCGAGTTGGTGAGCGATCAGGTGCGCAGCGACTTCGGTGTCGGTAGCCGATCGAAACACGTAGCCCATTTCGGTCAATTTGTCGCGCAGTGCCGCGTAGTTTTCGATGACGCCGTTGTGGACGAGAACGACTTCGCCATTCCCTCCTGTGTGCGGATGCGAGTTCGTGTCGCTCGGCTCACCGTGCGTGGCCCAGCGGGTGTGACCAATCCCCACGTTGCCCGTGACCGGCAGAACCTTCACCAACTCGGCAAGCTGGGAGACCCGCCCGGTCTTCTTGCGCACGACAATCTGATCGCCTTGCTGCAAGGCAACGCCCGCGCTGTCATATCCGCGGTATTCGAGTCGGAACAGACCCTCGATCAAGTAGTCGTACGCCTGCTTCGGACCGACGTAGCCCACGATTCCACACATCGTTGCGGACTCCTGTTGAGGA
>JAYTXB010000983.1:0-5414 GCA_043743205.1 Schlesneria sp. | reverse complement strand
CCGTGAGGCCCCGGATTCTGCGCAGAAAAGTCCGGGGCCTCACGGCACCCGGCTCACCAAAGCCTGACAGAGATTGATGCGCCGGCCCTCATGGATCGCGATGAGCGTGTGAGGTGGTTGTCTTCGCCTGCATCCGTGCTCCGGCCCTGCCATCCGTGCGATCCTCTCTGGATTGGAAGAGTTGAATCGCACGGATGGCAGGGCCGGAGCACGGATGCATAGGCTGGCTCAAACCGCCGTGGCTTGAAGACCGCAGGTGGACTCGCAACAGTCTCGCCGCTGTTTGTGCCCGGTTCACTTCCCCGTTCGCGTCATTGCCATGCGCAGTCTGTTCGTCATTCGGATCGGTCGTCTTGAGTGGCACGTGTTGCCGCGTGTGGCCTTGCGCAGTGCGATCATTTCGTTGAGTGTGGTCATCGCGGGGTTGTTTGCTCTCGACCGCCTCGCGCTGCCGATGCTCGAACGGCGCGGACTGACGGCGGGCGCCGATTGGCAGCGTCACAACGCGCTCGTGGTCGCGGAACATCGAGCCAAAGATACGACCGATTCAGGTGGCGACGACGTTCCGATCGCCACGCGCTTCAGCGTGCGAAGTTGGCGAGGGCATCCTGTTGAACGACGGACTCAGCCGCGCCAGCCGAACGACCGCTGTCGCATCTTGGTCATGGGCGACTCGTATGTCTGGGGTAGTCCGTACCTAACGCTGAACCACATGTGGTGGCGACAGCTTGAGACAGAACTCGTCGCGCGCGGGTACGACGTGGAAGTAATCGCGGCGGGTCAATCGGGAGCTTCGACACGCGATCAGCTTGCCGTGGCGAAGCGCGTCATTCCCGAGTACCGACCGGACCTCATCCTCTGGGGCTACGTCACGAACGATGCGGATGAAGGACTCGTGCGACAAATCTCACAGTCGCAACAATCGCTCCCCGGCTTCAATCGGCTGAGGAATGTTGCGTCACTCGTTTGGCCGAGACTCGTCGCGAAGTTCAATGCCCTCCGTGCGCACAAGCTGGCGAAGTCGTACACCGGGCCAAAGTACGGCTACGAGTACGGCGAGTGGGAGCTGAAGCTAGTCGAACCGACGAACCTCACGGTCTATCAAGAGACCGTGCGCGGCGTGAAAGAGTTGATGACGCAGCATCAACTTTCCGGTTGCATGATGACCTTGCCAAGCTATCCCTCGACGAAACATTTCGCCCCGCGACTCGATCCCATACTCCCCGTCTGGCGCGACGCGGGCATCCCCGCGTTCAACGTGTTGCCCGAGTTCGTGGCTCGCTACGGTGAAGTCGCTGATGCGGGGACCGACTCGATTACGTGGGGGATCAACCCGGCCGATGGCCATCCCGGCCCCCGCGCGTGTCGGTTCCTCGCGCAGCAAGCGGCGAAGATCGTGGAAGACCATTTTCGCGAGTCGCTCGGGAAACACCGAACGGGGCGGATCATCGAGTGGAAACTGAACGACAGTCTTCCTGCCGACCTCAATGTGAGTCCCCTTCCCATTAGCTCGGAAGAGGTGCGACGCAGGAGAATCAGCCTGCTACCGAATGGAGCGTGGTCATGGACGCTGACCTATCCGAGCGACGACGCGCGCCTGCCGTTCATGCCCGACGGAGTTCCTGCGGTGCTGTTGTCGCTGCGAGAGCCACAGTCCGTCGGCGAGATTCGCCTCGAAGGAGACGATTTGATCTCGGCTCGTGTCTGGGTCGAGACGTGTCCTCAATACGGCCTGGGTTTGCGTGAGAGCGCCTCCTCAGTTCTGCTCCAAGACTATTTCGTATGGCACGATTTGGGAGTCGTCTCGGGGACGAAGCCGCTGACTTGGATGACGCCCTTCACGTGGAAGATGCTGGAAGTGGGATTCGGGCGGCGTGTGTCGGCCGTTCGTTTTCGGGCGGACTTCGGCGGGAGTGATCGCAGACTGAAGGTCACGCTGAGAGAGATCAGTCCGCTCGAAAGGGACGCTCCATGACGACGCGCGTGCTGGGCATTTCGGCGTACTACCACGACTCGGCAGCGGCGTTGATTGAGGACGGACGCATCGTCGGAGCGGCTCAAGAGGAACGGTTCACGCGCGTGAAGGGAGACTCGTCGTTCCCGCATCAGGCGATTGGCTGGTGTCTCGATGAGGCGGGCGTCGCGCTGGACGAAGTCGATCACGTCGTCTTCTACGAACAGCCGTTGGTCAAGTTTGAGCGGCTGCTCGTCACGGCACTCACGACCGCACCGCGCGGGCTGCGCGGGTTCCTCGCCGCGATGCCCGATTGGCTCACACGAAAGTTGTGGCTCGAACGGGAGATCGCTCGCGAGCTGGGACTGCGCCGCCGCGTCTGGTTCGTCGATCACCATCGCTCTCACGCCGCGAGTGCCTTCTATCCGTCTCCGTTCGACACCGCCGCGATCCTCACCATCGATGGCGTCGGGGAGTGGTCCACAGCGACGTGGGGCGTTGGCCGCGCGAACCAGATCGAGCTGCGCGAGGAGCTGCGGTTTCCGAACTCACTCGGGTTGCTGTACTCGGCGTTCACGTACTACTGCGGATTCAAGATCAACAGCGGCGAGTACAAGCTGATGGGGCTGGCTCCGTATGGCAGGCCGATCTACGCGGGCCGCATCTTGGAGCAACTCGTTCATCTGCGCGACGACGGAGCGATGTTGCTCAACCAAAAGTTCTTTCACTACGCCACCGGCTTGACCACGACCAACGACGCCTTTCACAAACTGTTCGATGGCCCACCGCGTCAGCCCGAATCACCAGTGACTCAGCGCGACATGGACCTCGCGGCGAGTGTTCAGCACGTGACCAATGAATCGCTGCTGCGCATGGGCCGGTACGTCCAACAACAGACCGGTGAGCAGCAGCTTGTGCTGGCGGGCGGAGTGGCGTTGAACTGCGTCGCCACGGGATTGCTCGCGTCGT
This sequence comes from Schlesneria sp., assembly GCA_043743205.1. Classification (GTDB taxonomy): domain Bacteria; phylum Planctomycetota; class Planctomycetia; order Planctomycetales; family Planctomycetaceae; genus Schlesneria. Next base: position 2,491 of record JAYTXB010000983.1, on the reverse strand, counting down.
CAAAGACATTTGAGCAAGTCTGGACTCAACCGGCGGCGGGCGATGCGGGCGGGGCACTCGGCGCGGCCCTTTCGTTCTGGCATCGCGAGCTGCAACAACCGCGCGTCGCTCAACAACCCGACTCGATGCGCGGCGCGTTCCTCGGCCCGAGCATTCCTCCCGCAGCCGACTCCGACGATGCGCTGTTGCGACGACTGAATGCCGTGTGGGAGTCACTCGATGACGAGTTGCTCCAGCAACGGATCGCCACGGAGATCGCAGCGGGTCGCATCGTGGCGGTCGCTCGTGGCCCAATGGAGTTCGGCCCGCGAGCACTCGGTGGCCGCTCGATCCTCGGCGACGCGCTCGATCCCGAGATGCAGTCGCGCATGAATTTGAAGATCAAGTTTCGCGAGAGCTTTCGTCCGTTCGCACCGATGGTTCTGGTCGAGGACGCCGCCCAATACTTCGACGTGACTCAAGAGAGTCCGTACATGTTGCTCGTCTATCCGGTGACGGCGGCGCGAAGGATCTGTCCTGAGACTCCAGCCACCGACCAGCCGTTCGGCATCGAGCTATTGAAGGTTCTGCGTTCGGACATTCCCGCCGTGACGCACGTCGATTACTCGGCCCGCGTGCAGACAATCGACCCCGTTCGCAACCCGTTCATTCACGGTGTTCTCACGCGGTTTAAAGTCCTCACCGGTTGCAGCGTGATCGTGAACACCAGCTTCAACGTGCGCGGTGAGCCAATCGTCAACACGGCCGAAGATGCCTATCGCTGCTTCATGGCGACCGAGATCGACAGCCTCGTCGTCGGGAACCGTTTCCTCACGCGCGAGACTCAACCCCACCCGCCCCTCGACGACGCCGCGCGTGAGCAATGGCTGCAACGGTTCGAGCTGGACTGACCGCGATACGTAGGATGGACGCCTCGCCCGTCCGCCTCGCATGGAGAGATGCCGAGTGGCAGGGACGCACCTCGCTACGAAGAAGCCTCTGCTGGATGGCGTCAGACCTCGGGGGGCTTTCGCAAAGCCGGAGCGCCCACGCCACTCCGTCGCAGCCGCCACGACTTCATCACGCGCGGTTATCAGTCCGCGGGTCATCGACGGCATACGCTTCGACTTCAAACGGGTTGTCGAGGTACGCGTTGAAGCCGCGCAGTCCGACCCAAACACTGGCAAGCAAATACGCGGGAATGAACAGCGGTCCCCAGCGTTCGTACTGCCGAACGTGGACTCGCTCATGACGGCGCGTGCGTATGAGTGTCGCCTCATCGCAGCCGAGGACCACATGCCCCAACGTGATTGCCGCGATGGGGCCGGTCCAGCGGTTGCCTCGTTGCAGCAGACGTGTCACCCAGCCGCCGTGAGCCTCCAGCACACCTTCAACCACGCGCGCTCGGCCACCGGTCAGCAATGCGATGAGCGTCAGAGCCAGACCAATCAACGATCCAGGTGACGCCCACAAGTAGAGGAACGGACGCAGACAGCGCATGCGAACGTCCTTGCAATCGCGACTTGTAGGATGGGCACTCTTGCCCGTCCGGCCTTTGACCGTCAATGAGATTTACACGAAAGCCAGACGGGCAAGAGTGCCCATCCTACGGTGCCAATCCCTATCGCAGCCGGTTGCCGCCGCGTGGCGCGGGTTGTTGGTACGAGATCGGGTTGATGATCTCGACCGCTTGCTGCAATGCGGGGCCTTGCTGTTGCTCGGAAACGCCAGCAGGAACGAACTGGTAGGGACTGGGTTGGTAGGGAAGCGGTTGCGTGGTCATCGAGTGGCCGGAAATGCCGTTCGAGGGGACCATGATCGGCGAACCATTCGATGCAGGGGTCCAAGCTTGCTGCGCCCATGCAGGCTGCGTCCAACTGACTTGAGCGGGCGCGTAACGACCACCCATTTGCGATCCCCAACTTGGCGCGGCTTGGGTCGTCTTCAGCATGGTCGCTTCGTCGTGATACTTGTGAGCGAACTGCTGTGAGTAGGGCATCGTTGGCCGTTCGCCGAAACTTGCCCCCGTCTGCGATTGCGACAGCACGTCCTTGTAGTTGTACGGACGGAACGTGTGATGGCCGCCGTAAGCGGGGATTTCCTGGAAGTAGCCGTGAACCCAGCTTTGCTGAGTGTCGAACGGATGTCGTTGCTCGGACGAGCCTTCAAATCCGTAACGACCGTAAGCGTTGGCCGGTGCGGGAAAGTTGGGCGTCTCGGAGGGGCCGGGTGAGCCGACCTGCATCGCCAATCCCAGAGCCAGATTCAAAAGACCGCTCGGCATGACAGTTTTCCTTCCGTGTCGAAGCGTGAAACCGCCTCAATGTCTTGGCGGATTGAAGATCGAGGTCTCACTGTGATCGCGGTCAGGCGATCGCGATCGTGCAGCGAGGAACGTGATTTCGCGAGGGTGGTTAGGCGAGCGGCAGGTAAGAATTTACCGTAGACCGGACGCCTACGTCCGGTCTTTTCGAGCCGACCGGACGTAGGCGTCCGGTCTACGGCGGGTATG
>JAYTXB010000982.1:0-2791 GCA_043743205.1 Schlesneria sp. | reverse complement strand
CTCGTCGAACAGAACCTGTCGTGGCTGAGAGACCACACGTCGGTTCACGTTCACGCCGACCTGATCGTCGGACTGCCGGGCGAATCGCTCGACAGCTTCGCGTCGGGCTTCGATCGGTTGGTGAAACTCGCGCCGCATGAGATTCAAGTCGGCATCTTGAAGCGTCTGCGCGGCACGCCCATCGTCCGGCACGATACCGAGTGGCAGATGGTCTACAGCCCGCATCCGCCCTACGAAGTTCTGCAAACGAAGTTGCTCGACTTCGCCACGATTCAAGAACTGCGCCGCTTCGTCAAGCTGTGGGACACGATCGCCAACAGCGGCAACTTTGTCGAGACGGTGCCGAAGATTTGGGAAGGAATCAGGGGACAGGAGTCAGGAGGCAGACAGGAAGACCGCTCGGACGCCGCTTCCGCTCAGACTTCTTCCTCTGCCCCTCAACCTTCCACTCTCCACTCTCAACGTTCTTCCTTCACCGAGTTCCGCCGTCTCGCAACGTGGCTCATCGCACACGAAGGGCAGGGTCACGGCATCGCGCTGACGCGACTGGTCGAACTGTTGTTCGAGTACCTCACGACCGAACGTGGTCTGGACCCGAGCCATGTCGCCGCCGTGATGTGGCGCGACTATCAACGCGGAGGTCGCAGTGATCGCCCCGCGTGCTTGAGGCCGTTCCTCAATGAGCAAGCTCACGCGACCAAAGCCACAACGGATCGAAGCGGTACGGGCGCGAAGCGGCAGAGTCGTCATCACCCACAACCTGCGGCACAATGAGGCTCCTCATGAAGAGCATGAACAGGCTGACTCGCTGGTTGGCGGTCGGAGTGTTGGCGTTGGTCGCTACGACGTGGAAGTTGTGGACGCCTCAAGATGTCTTCCCTCAGATCCCGCTGCTGCGCGCGGCGTGTGACTGGCCGGGCTGGTTTGATTGGGTCTGCCTCGCCGTGTTGGTCGCATCGTCGCTGACGCTGCTGTGCGTGGCGCGACGTGGTTGGGTTGGAAGAAGTTGTTGTGCCGCATTGGCGGCGTCACTGCTGGGCTTCTTTGTGCTGGACCAACACCGACTGCAACCGTGGGCCTGGCAGTTTTTTTTGTTGGCCGTGCTGCTCTCGCTCGCGGACGACACCACCGCGCGACGCGGCTGGCGCTGGCTGGTAATCGGCATCTACTTTTGGTCAGCCGTGTCGAAGCTCGACATCACGTTCTTTCACGAACAGGGACCAGCGTTGTTGGGTGGCCTCAAGCAAGCGATGGGACTGCGCGGGATGCCGAACAAGTGGACGGAGGCTCTCGATGTCTGCGGCTCGGTCGGCATCGCACTCGGTGAAATGGGAGTGGCCGTATTGCTGGCATGGCCACGTGCGCGGTGGCTGGGCCTGTGGGTGACGACGATCCTGCATCTCACGCTGCTTGCCGCACTAGGACCACTCGGACTGAATCACTCGCTCGGCGTGCTGCTGTGGAACGTCTTCTTCCTCGTGCAGAACTGGCTGCTGTTTCGAGCGACCACCGCCGAGCAGCCATTCGCGGGCGAGACCTTCGCCGTTCAACTAAGTCAGTGGTGGCGAGACCTCGCAACGTGGCCCGCTACGCGCACGAACCGCCTCGCGCTGGGCACGGTCCTCGCCGCGATGACGTGGCCAGTGCTGGAACCGTTCGGTTACTGCGACCACTGGCTGGCGTGGGCGGTCTATTCGTCACGAGCGGAGAGGGTGTGGTTCGTTGTGATTGGCCCCAAATGGACTCTGCCTTCCAATGGAAACCATGGTGACTTGCGAAATCATGTGAAAGTCATTCCAGACAATCATGGGTACTTCCGCGAGCTGAACTTATCGAACTGGTCGTTGGATGCGATCTCAGTTCCTTGCTACCCCCAGGAACGTTTTCAACTCGGAGTGGTCAGCGCCGTCTGTCGTGTGGGGGACATCGAACAAGCCTTCGGGGACATCACACAGGCTCCTCATCGAATTCACGGAGGAAGTGACTCTCAATGTTTCTATTTGAAGTCACTCCAAGCGGAGTTGGACCGCTTCACGATCAATGCTCATCCGCGACTGACGACGTATGGAGCAACACCAAAGTAGCCATCATCGCCCCGCGCGATGCGCCTTCTCTGCCCCGCGTGACCGAGAACAAGACCTTGGCGAGCCGCATGCCGTAAGGCTGCGGGTTCTTGATCGCTACTACAAACCCGTGGCCTCACGGCACACGGCTCGCCAGGAACTTCTCATTCCTTGCCGTGCAGGCGCGCGCCCATCCGCTCGATGATCTCGGGCGATGGCAGCTTCTCGGTTTGCAGGACGAGATGCACGAAGTTGTCCGCCAAGACTTCATCCGGGTGAATGATGTACTTCGTGTTCTGACCGATCTGCTCGGCGAAGGACTTGGACTGCGCGGGGTCGATCAGGATCGGCTCGCCGTCTTTAAGAAGTGGTCTCCAGCGGCCCTCATGCTCCTCCAGCTTCAGCAAGCGAAACGTGAGGTACTTGAACAACGGCGGCTTCTGGTCGGCATCGTAGGTGGCGGACGATGAGTACAAGAACGGAGCGGCTTGGCTCGTCTCACCGTCGTCGGTCAGGACGATCCGGCAGTCAATGAGCGGTGCGTCGGGATTGGTCAGCTTGAGGTCGGCCCACGAAGGTGGGAGCGACATCGGGTCACAGACGTGGAAACCGATGATGCGGTACAGGTCGCGACGCAGTTCCGGCGCGTTGCGGCTGAGAACATGAAACAGCTCGTGCAGCATCAAGCGGTCGAGTCCATCGGGCTTCAGTTTCTGGACTCGCTCCTT
>JAYTXB010000981.1:0-2490 GCA_043743205.1 Schlesneria sp. | reverse complement strand
CCGACAGCAAACGAGCGTATAAACAACCGGCTCTCGGCCATTCGTGTTGATTCTTGTGGTTCATCAGCCGCAGGGCGCTAGCCCCGGTTCGATTTCGCTGAACCGGGGCTAGCGCCCTGCGGCTAATTTCTACGGGCCAACACGAATGGCGGAGAGCCGAAGGTCAGATCGCTTTGTGCAAACGGAGACTGCCCGAACTTCAAATCCCCAACGAGATTTCAAGCCGGGCAGTCCTCGAACTCAAAGCGCGCACTGCTGTCGCAAAATGAATGTGGCGAATCAGCGGGCTGCCGCAGCCTTCCGGCTCTTTTTGAGCACATTCTTGGCTTCGAGCTCTGCTGTATCGACGCGTTCAATCAGCTTGGTGGCCTTGCCGATTCGGCCACGCAAGAAGAACAGCTTCGCGCGTCGAACCTTACCGTGGCGTTTGACTTCGATCTTGGCGATCTTCGGCGAATGATAGGGAAACGTTCGCTCGACACCTTCACCGGCGACGATGCGACGCACCGTAAACATCTCACGGGTTCCGCCGCCGCGACGCCCGATCACCACTCCATTGAAAATCTGGATTCGCTCTTTGTCTCCTTCTTGGATTCGCGTGTGAACATCGACGGTATCGCCGATCTCAAACACGAGCGGATCAGGGCGCAGAAACTTGTCTTCAATGGCTTTCACGTACTGGTTAATCATGGTTTCTTCTCCAACTTCGGTCCAAGGGCGGGAACTGCCCGCCAGTGTTGATTACGGTCTACTGCCAGTTTGCTGTACTCAAACTCCAAACGTCATTGGTCTGGAGAATCGTCGTTTCGTTTTATCGTGATCCCGATGACGCATCGCTCGCTGGAACGCCACGTCGCTGACGTGTCCGCTCCAAACTTTGTTGCTCGCGCCAACGGGCAATTTCACCGTGATTGCCGCTCAGTAATACGTCCGGCACTGTCATCCCGCGAAACTCGCGCGGGCGAGTGTACTGCGGGTACTCCAACTGACCGGACTCACTGAACGAGTCATACTTACTGCTCGTCTCATCACCCAACACACCCGGCACGAGACGGATGACCGTGTCGATCACCATCATCGCCGGGACTTCGCCACCGTTGCAGATGAAGTCGCCCGCTGAAATTTCGAGCGGCTTCAAACCTTCGGCAATTCGTTCATCAAACCCTTCGTAGCGACCACACATCAAAACGAGCCGAGGAAACTGAGCCAACTCCCGCACCAAGCTCTGATTGAGCGGACGGCCTTGCGGAGTCAGCATCACCAGTTGTCCCGGTTGCGGAGCATCGGCTTGAACGGCCTCCACCGCCGCATACACCGGTGGACACGACAGCAACATTCCGGGCCCCCCCCCATAGGGAGTGTCATCCACCGACTTGTGTCGGTCAGTGGACCAATCGCGAATGTTCCACAGCCGCACGTCCACCAACTGGTTCTCGATGGCCAGCTTCAACAAGCTTTGCTGAAGGTAGCTGTGGAACAGTTCGGGGAACAATGTCAGAACATCAAATCGCATCTGGACCGCTCACTCACTCGGTTCTCACTCCGCAGCCGGTGCTTCTTCAGCGGGAGCCGCTTCATCAGCAGGTGCTGGCGGAGCCGGTTGCTTGGGAGCAATCAACGCCGGAGGAGCTGCCGCCACTCCGAACCGGTTCGTCTTCACTTTTTTGACCAGCGTGGCCACTCGGTCGGACATGCTGGCACCGACCGAAATCCAATAGTCAACACGAGCCAGATCGACCAAGACACGCTTCGACTTGTCGGCCACCGAAGTGTCGTACCAGCCGATTTCTTCCAGTGCCTTTCCTTCACGATGGACGCGCGAGTCCATCACACAGATGCGGTAGAACGGACGATGCTTGCGTCCAATTTTCTTCATGCGGATTCTGACTGCCACTCAACTCTCCTTCGACTGACGTTACAGGGTAAAGACAATTGGATCCCGGACGTAGACTCACGGGCGTTCGCGCCGCTTCAATGGGCGATCACCGGTTCCGCTTCTTCTGCTTCTTCGCTTCTTTTTTCGCCTTCTTGCGTTTCTCTTCGGCCACGTGCGGATCGGCCGGACCGCGCTTACTTCGTTCTTTGGTCGAGGTCAGGCCGGCACCGGGATTGAACATTCCCCCGTCGGCCATTCCCTTCATTGCTTTCATTTTGTCCATCATTCCTAGGCCGGACATTTTCTGCATCATGCCTGCCATGTTCTGAAAGTCTTTAATCAGACGGTTGACATCGGCTGGTTCGCAACCGGCTCCGCGAGCGACACGATGCCGCCGACTCCGATCAATCCGATCCGCATGACGCCGTTCATATGGCGTCATCGAACTGATGATCGCTTCAATGCGGCCCATGTCCTTGTCGGCGTCCATCTCCGGAACGGCAGCCGCTAGACCACCCATGCCGGGGATCATCTTCATGAGATCGCCGAGCGGGCCCATCCGGCGGATCATCTTCATCTGTTTGCCGAAGTCCTCCAGCGAGAACTTGCCAGCC
>JAYTXB010000980.1:0-3329 GCA_043743205.1 Schlesneria sp. | reverse complement strand
AGACAGCCTCGCCATGAAACGCCGCCACTGCGGCTGGGACGACAAATTCCTCGTCCAAACACTCACCGGATCAACAACTTAGTGGGCGCTGGCCCTGGTTTCGAGCCGCCTTCGCCCAGCGAGATTTCGATGTGACCGGGCGACACCTCAGCGACACCGAGTCCATAGAACCCACATCGCTGCTGAACTATCTCTTGCGCGGCGATCAATGAGACTTTGGCCAGTAGCCACGTTTCGCCGGAACGCGAGCCATTTCAACGCTCAACCCGCACTCTGACGAGATGCGAGTAACTCTCACCTCGGGCCGCGCGACCGTATCACACACCGAACGCTTATTCCGTGAGGTGCTGGGTATCGCAGGCCGGTTCATTTTCAAAAAGAGACGTTCGTTTCGGGAAGACACGCGTGGCGCGACGATGTAGATTCGCGTCGCCGAGGAACAAGAGAGTCGTCCCAACAGGACTGTCATCACAACTCGCAACGACACCGCATCGACCAGAGGATCCGAGATTCATGGCACTTCAGCTTTCCTACCACGGCGAAACGTCTGTTCCTGTTGAAGTCGAGGGCCTCACCCCCGACTGGGCCTGCGACAAGTCGCTGGCTGAGATCGAACGGTTTGAAATGTTTCATGGCAACCGGAAGATTCCGCTGGCCGAGATGTTCACCGTGAAGGGCGATCCCAGTGACAAACGCATCGACTGGGACGGCAATCTCGCGGGAGTCCACTGGATCGGTGCGCAGATGGCGAGCGGCCAGGTTCACATTCACGGCCCAGCAGGACGGCACGTCGGTAGTGAGATGCACGGCGGTGAGATTCACGTCTCGGGCGATGCGGGTGGCTGGGTGGGAGCCGAGATGAAGCGCGGCCTGATCCATGTACGCGGCAACGCAGGCCACTTGGTCGGGAGTTCGTATCGCGGCTCGGCCAAAGGAATGACCGGCGGCACGATCCTGATCGACGGGAACGCAGGTAACGAGACCGGCTGCACGATGCGACGCGGTCTGATCGCGATCGGTGGCTCGGCGGGCGACATGGTCGGTTTCAACATGATCGCCGGAACGGTCTTCGTCTTCGGCGAATGTGGCATCCGCCCCGGTGCCGGGATGCGTCGAGGCACCCTCGGTCTATTCGGCCCCAACCCGCCGCAATTGCTACCGACCTTCCGCTATGCCTCCACATACCAACCCCAGGTGGTCAGGCTCCTGCTGCGCACTCTGCGCGACAAGGGCCTGCGCCTCGATGAATCGCTGCTGGACGCCGAATTCGACCTCTATCACGGTGACCTCGTCGCCCTCGGCAAGGGTGAAGTGTTGTTCCGTCATACTGCGGTGTGACCAGTCGTACGGTGAAATCGTCTGACGGAACGAGGCACTCCCTTCGATGCGACGATTTCGATCGCGTCCACCGATTCAGCCCTGATCTCACGGCCAACTTCTGCGCCACGGTGCGGAGTTTTGGTGAACGCACTCACGCCACGAACGGCCCGCTTCAGAACAACTCGCCGATCGTTCGGCCACCGTGAATGCGGTGTGGTCGATTGAGTGCGTCGTGCAGCACGGCGTCGGAGCTGACTCCCAACGCATGGTACATCGTCGCGACGAGGTCCTGCGGGGAGACGGGTTGATCGGCGGGATAGGCGGCGTGCTGGTCGCTCGCGCCGAAGACTTGACCGCCTCGAATCCCTCCGCCTGCCATCAGCCCACTGTAGCAACGCGGGTGATGGTCGCGGCCGGTCGAACCGTTGATGACGGGAGCGCGGCCGAACTCACCGACCCAGACGATCAGCGTGTCATCGAGCTGGCCGGTTCGAGAGAGGTCTTCCAGTAAAGCGGTCAACGCCCTGTCGGCGGGCGGGCAAAGATCGTTCTTCAAGCGATTGAAGTTGTCGCCGTGAGTGTCCCAAAAATTCTTGCCGTCGTTATGCCAGTTGACCGAAACGAGCGGGACATCGTGTTCGATCAGCCGTCGCGCGAGCAACACGCACTGACCGTGAGTGTTTCGGCCGTACCGGTCGCGCGTCTCGGCGGACTCCTGCTCAAGATCGAACGCGCCCCGCACCGTCGCTGACGTGAGCAACCCGAACGCGCGCTGCTGCAACGAATCGAGTGGACTCGACGCACCTTGCTGCTCGCCCGTATGGCGTTGATGGTCGAGCGACTGCAACAGCTCACGACGATGCTGCAATCGGTCGGGCGATTGACCGTCAATCAAAGCCAGTGCGGGAACCTTCCAACCGGCGGAATTGGGATCGCCCATCACGAGCAACGGATCGTATTGCCGACCGAGCCACCCGCCATGTTGGCCGGGAGCATTTCCACCGGGAGCAGCGGGGTGATAAGCCAGCCACGGCATCGTGACGAACGGAGGCATCGCGTTTGTAGAGGGCTTGAGCCTGGACATCACGCTGCCAAGGTGAGGCGTGTCGCGTTCACTGGGCGGTTCGTTGTCGCTGAAATTCACCGGCGGAAGTTGTCCGGTAAGAATCGTGTGCCCACTGGACAGGTGCGCGGGGTCGTCGTGATTGAGCGACCGAATCACGGCCAGCTTGTCGGCCTGTTGTGCGAGTCGCGGGAACAACTCGGACAACTCAATCCCCGCCACAGTGGTCGCGATCGGCTGGAACGGACCACGAATCGTACTGGGAGCGTGCGGCTTCGGATCAAACGTATCGAGCTGACTTGGTCCGCCCCACATGAATAGCAGGATGCACCGCTTCGCTCGCCCAAAGCCTCTCAGTGCCGTGGGCGTCGCCCCCGAGACGCCACTCGCCGCACGCAACAGTGTCGGCAAATTCAATCCGGCGACACCCAATGCTCCCGCCTGCAACAGCATGTTGCGGCGCGGCAAGAACGGTGAACGAGGGATCAAATTCGGCGGCATCTCAGTCTCCTCGAAGCCTCACCAGCAGGCATCAACTCTTCGGCTCCGTACATTCCATCGACCGATACCGCTTCATTCTTTCGGATGTCAGGGAGTGGCGTCAACCGCAGAACGGACGGGAACGCTTGTGAGAGGGTGCAATCGCCCGTGGGTGGTCCTAGTCGCGAAGCGACGGCAGCGAATAGCCGTAGGTGTTCACCCACGGAACGGAAGACCGATACGACCGAGAGCCGCGAAGCGGCGGCAGAAAGAGGCCTCCCTGCTTCGCGGCTCGCCTGTACCTGCTTTCCCCACGGCGGGCTGACTCCCGTGGCTATTCGCTGGCATCGCTTCGCGATCGAAAGACTTGGGCTCCCCGCCATTCGTGTTGATCATTGTGGCAAATCAGCCGCAGGGCGCTAGCCCCGGTTTGTTTTCGCTTAACCGGGGCTAGCGCCCTGCGGCT
>JAYTXB010000979.1:0-2836 GCA_043743205.1 Schlesneria sp. | reverse complement strand
TAGCCGCAGGGCGCTAGCCCCGGTTAAGCGAAATCGAACCGGGGCTAGCGCCCTGCGGCTGATGTACCACAAGAATCAACACGAATGGCGGAGAGCCACATTTTCAAAAGAGACCCAATTGGTAAGAGTCGCGAAGCGACGGTAGCAAATAGCCTTGGGCGTCAGCCCAAGGAAGTCGTTCCAACGGGCTGAGTTGAGCCGCTTCACGGCTCAACTCGATCTCTGCTGTTTTCCCCGGGCTGACGCCCGAGGCTATTTGCTGCCGTCACTTCGCGACTGAAGAAAATCACAACTTCTCAACTCGCGCGGCGGGATGCTTGAGCGTTCGCGTTACGTTTCTCTTGTCGCTCTCTGAACCGGAGAACGCAAGACGAGCTTCGTCAATTCAGGCGGGCAGTTGTACCGAATCGGCTCGCGACCGCTGATGCCACGCGAGACATAGAGGAGCGTCGGTTCCAGCCAGAAGACGCCTGCTGAGTAGCGGCAACCCGAGCGGCTTGGCGAGTAGACTGGGCCGAGGATTGGGAGTCGAATTTGGCCACCGTGCGTGTGTCCCGAGAGCATCAGGTCGATCTGGTGTCGTCGCGCCCAAGCGATGTTGTCGGGCGTGTGGCTGAGCAAAATTCGGAAGGTTTCGGATGAAGGTGAGCTGACATCGGGATGCGTTCCCATCCACGGGGTTTCATCGCCGCTGAGGACGATCTGTGTCGTTGATGGTCGAGTGAGCGAGGCGCTGCGTCCACCGAGATCGGTCCAGCCGAGGCGCTCGAACTCGCGACGAATGGTCGGCACGTCGAGATACCAATCGTGATTGCCGAGAATGAAGTACTGACCGAGCGGTGCCGACAACTTACCCAGCGTGGTCGGTAGCCAATCGAGCAACCTCGGGTCATCGAGCAAGTCGCCGGTGAAGACGAACAGATCGGGCTTGAGCGCGGCGGCTTGTTCACACACGGCCTCGAAGTACGCGCGTGTCACGGCCCCCCGAAAGTGCAGGTCGCTCAGTTGAACCAGCGATAAACCGTCCCAAGCAGCAGGGAGTCTCGGCAGCGAGTACGTCTTCGTGCTGATCTCGATCGAAAACTGTTCGTTACCGGGGAGGAGCGCGATACGCCGCATCGGACCAGCACCGACGAACGTCTCGCGCCACGCAGCACCCGCTTGCTGCCGCAGGTCGAGCCGCGTTGTCTCACAATGGAGTTGGCACGCGGGGGGAGCGTAGAGTTGGAACTCGACCATCGACCAGACGAGCAAGATCAGGCCGACCGCTGCGGCGGCAAGTTGCAGCCACGTGAACAGCAGCAGCTCACCATTGCCGTTCGCGATCAGCACTCGCAACAGTTTGGAACCGGGACCAGTAACGAGCAGCACCGTGAAGCCAACGACCAGAGAAATGTTGGCAAGGTGAGTCAGCACGATGATCCGCTTCGGCAACCGATGCGCGAACCACCAGTTCATCGCCGCAGCCGACAGCTTGGCAAAGCTCCCAGCACAGACGAGTACGAACCACGGAAAGAGCCAACTCACGAGTGATCCTTCTTGAGCGAGTGTCGCCAAAATGCCCCTGTAGGATGGGCACTCGTGCCCGTCCGGTTGGTAGGCAAAAAGCAGGACGGCCCATCCTACAGGCGATGTAGAAATCCCGGCCGTTTGCTGCAAAACAGTAGCCCGGCGTGGGAAGTCTGCCGGGCTGGATGAAGAGCACAAACGAGAATTCGTGGGATCACTTCGCCGCTTTGGCCAGTTCAGCTTCGATGGCTTGAATGACTTCGGGCGCGTCGGGCTTGGTCTTGGTGGGGAAGCGAGCGACGATGTCACCGTTGCGGCCGATCAGGAACTTCTCGAAGTTCCACTTCACATCGCCGGACGGCTTCGCACTCGACGTGAGCGACTTGAACAGCGGGGAGGCGTTGTCGCCGTTGACATCGACTTTGGCGAACATGTCGAACGAAACGTCGTACTTCGACTTGCAGAACTTCGCGATCTCTTCTTCGGTCCCTGGCTCTTGGCCACCGAATTGATTGCAGGGGAAGCCGAGCACCGCCAAGCCCTTGTCTTTGTACTTGTCGCTCAAGTCTTCGAGCTGCTCGTACTGCGGGGTGGCTCCACACTTGGTCGCCACGTTGACGACCAGCAGCACCTTCCCTTGGTACTTGGCCAGATCGACTTCTTCACCTTTGATCGACTTCACTTTTTGATTCAACACGGCGGGGACTTTCTCTGCGGCGGAGACCGCAGCGGTGGATAGGGCGAACACAATTCCAGCGAACAGACACGTGGCGATAATTTTCATGGCGGGACTCCAGGCGGGAGGAACGGGCGGGACGAGTCGCGTCAACCCCATCGGATGAGCGACACGAAGTTGCCGGGAAGTGTATCCGTCAGCGGCAAGATGGCCAGCGTTCAGGATCAAGCGAGGTGTTCCACGGACACCGCCGCTGCATGGGAGACTCCCAAGCAGAGGGACATGTCACGAATAAAGGAACATGTCACGCAGTCTGCGCTGCAAGGTAGCCCTGTCGCTCCGCGACAGGACGCGCGTCGATGAGTGGGTGTCCGCTGACGAATCAGCGGCGACTGCAATTCAACGTCGATTTGCGTCCGCGCTAACTGTCGCGGAGCGACAGGGCTACCTTGCTGAAGCGACTGCTGGCCAACCGTTCACCAACTGATCTCCACGTTGGCGAAGCCGCCGTGGAAGAAGAGGTTGCTGTTGGACGCGACCGACCCGGCACCCGTGTTGATGTTCGAGGTCAGCATCTGCGGCGCGGCAGTCGCGGCTCCGTCGAACCACAGGGTTTGATAGCCGCCTCGCACCGAGAGCCAGCAGAAGAGT
>JAYTXB010000978.1:0-2118 GCA_043743205.1 Schlesneria sp. | reverse complement strand
CACGTTCGACGAGTGACCAGACCGTACACCAGCGCGACCGATCGTTCGCGCTTTGAAGCGGCTCCGCGTTGAACAATGCGGCGGCGTGCAGCGCAAACGCGACCAGCACGATCAGCCCGCGAGCCGACCGCAATGGCCCGCGAGCGGTTTCTTCGCTGTTCTCACCATCGCCGCTGAACGATTCGTGCGTCACCGCCATCCGGTCATCCTTTTATGAACACGACTATAGCTCGACTTTTGCCACCTTTGGACTGCGGGGATTCATCACCGCTTTCTTTTCTCTGCTTTTCACCACATTTATGAATACCCTGGCACTGGACCAGTCCTTCAAAAACTCAAACGAAACGAGAAAGGAAAGCGGCAATCAATTGCCGCAGTCCAAATGGAATGGCAAAAGTCGAGTATAGAAATCGTCGCTGTTGCTCGGCCTCACTTCGTCGCATCGTGAGCGAACCCAGAACCGATTGCCAGCGAGGACTCACGCGAATTGACGAGGCTTCGCCCTGCGGTCATCCTCAAGCTGTGCCGTTGGGAACGCGATCTACGGGCCTGACGGAGCGGTACGAGATGGCAGAGTGAACAACACGGAGGTGCTCATGAACGTTTACGGAATCATTCCCGCGCGGCTGCAATCGACGCGACTGCCGCGCAAGCTGCTCTTGGCCGAGACCGGTCGAACCGTGATCGAGTACACTTGGCGAGCCGCTTCCCGCGCGACGTGTCTCAAGCAACTCATCGTCGCCGCCGACAGCGATGAGTTCGTGCGAGTCGTCTCCGCATTCGGAGGCCGCTGCGAACTGACGGGCGAACATCCGAGCGGTACGGATCGGATCGCGGAGGTCGCGCGGAAGTGTTGTCCCGACGGCGATGTTTTCGTCAACATTCAAGGCGATGAACCAGAGATCGACCCTGCCAACATTGATGCGGTCGTTAAGGCGCTCGTCGAATGCCCTGAGGCGCAGATGGCGACACTTGCAACACCGATGACCAGCTTGGAACAGGTGCAAGCGTCGTCATGCGTGAAGGTCGTGGTCGGCGGAGACGGTCGCGCACTCTACTTCAGCCGCGCGGCCATTCCGTTTTGCCGTGATCGCGAACCGAGCGAAGTCTTGGCGAGCGATCACCCGTGGCTGTTGCATCTCGGCATCTATGCTTATCGCGCTGAGTTTCTGCACCAACTGACGCGGCTCCCTCCGTCTCGACTCGAACAATTAGAGAAGCTCGAACAACTCCGAGCGTTGGAAGCGGGGGCACGCATCCAAGTTGCCGTGGTCGAACATCACTCGGTTGGCATCGATACGCCCGAGGACTATGCTCGGTTTGTTGAGCGGCAACGCTCTTCTGAACACTGAAACTGAACGCTGAACACGAAAAATTGCTTTACGTCCCGAATTGAGATGGCGGGTTTCTCTCACAGAAAAGTTTCCATGACCAAGCATATTTTTGTGACCGGTGGTGTGGTGAGTTCGCTCGGTAAGGGGCTGACTTCGGCGTCGATCGGAACGATTCTGGAAAAGCGTGGGCTGCGCGTCCGGATGCAGAAGCTCGACCCGTACATCAATGTCGATCCCGGCACGATGAGTCCGTTCCAACACGGTGAGGTCTATGTGCTCGATGACGGTGCCGAGACGGACCTCGATCTCGGGCACTACGAGCGGTTCACGAACAGCCCGCTGTCGCGCCAATCCAACTACACGTCGGGCCGCATCTACCTGAACGTCATCAAGAAGGAACGCGAAGGGAAGTACCTCGGCAAGACAGTGCAAGTCGTGCCGCACATCACCGACGAAATCAAAGCGGCCATTCTCGGCTTGGCCGGCCCCGAAGTGGATGTCGTCATCACAGAACTCGGTGGCACGGTCGGCGACATTGAGGGCCTGCCGTTTCTCGAAGCGATCCGTCAGATTCCGCTCGAAGTCGGCAAAGGAAACTGTCTGTTCGTCCATCTGACGCTTGTTCCCTACCTCAAGGCGGCACGCGAAGCGAAGACCAAGCCGACCCAACACAGCGTCCAGCAACTGCGTCAGATCGGCATTCAGCCCGATGTCTTGATCGTCCGTACAGAACGACCAATTGCTCGTGAAGACATCGAGAAGATCGCCCTCTTCTGTAATCTCG
>JAYTXB010000977.1:0-2411 GCA_043743205.1 Schlesneria sp. | reverse complement strand
GCCCACAATGCGATCGACGATCGACAGGCCGAGGCCCGTCCCTTTGCCCGAGGGCTTCTCGGTGAAGAACGGTTTGTAGAGATGCGACAAGACGTGCGGAGTCATCCCGCAGCCGGAATCCTTCACGCTCAAAAGGACTTCATCGACAGTCTCCTCAAGCGAAATGACAACGGTCCCCGACTCTTGCCCGTCCATCGACTCGAAGGCATTCATCACGAGATTCTGCACGACTTGCACCAACTCGCCCGTGTTGACATCCGCCGAATGCGGCTGGCTCCGGTCGAACTCGATCACAATGTGATCGTGCCCTTCGACGTGACGCAGGCGATCAAGCACCTCGATGACAATCTTGGTTAGGTCGTAGCGCACACGCGGGCTGTTGTTGCCGCGTGCGATGTCGAGCGTTCGTCGCGTGATGGCCTGACACCGATCGGCTGCCTGCGCAATCATCGGCAAGTAGGCGCGGAGCAACTCGCGATCGGCGGAGTCTCGCCCGAACTGTCCGTCCGATTCGTTGAGCCGCTGCACAAGTGAATCCGACGCCATCAGGATCGACGACAGCGGGTTGTTGATTTCGTGCGCGATCCCCGATGCCATCTGGCCCAGGTCCACGAGATGTTTGTTCCGCACAATTTGCTCGCCACGGCACTGGGCCTCACGATCAGACTCGGACTTGTCACGCTGAAAGCGGTCGATCATGCGGTTGAAGCTGTCGGCCAGATCAACCATCTCATCGCGACCGGTCAGCTGGAGGCGATGTCGATAGTTGCCGTTGGCCACGCGCGACGCGGCATCGTGCAGCTTCCGAACTCGCACAAAAATCCAGACGTAGCCGCACCAATAAAGCGACGCGAGCAGCGGGATGACGAGGATCGAGCAACCGCCGATAAACCACAGTCGCCAACGATAGGCGTCGGCCGCTTCCCGGAGCGTGGAGTGGAAGCCGCGATCCGATCTCGGAATCTTTTCGACATTGATCTGCAAGCGTGCCACGTCGCGCAGCATCATGTTGAGGATTGGTTCACGCTCGGTGGCTGTCGCCAGTTGCATTCCACCGCGCGTCAGCAGATCGAGTGTGTTTTGGATTTCGCCCAGCATGACGTGAGTCAGTCCGATGCGCTGCTGATCGACGCTCGACGGTAGTGGCACGCGGCGGCGGAATTCGCGCACTTCTCGATTCGCATTGGCGAGCCGTTCGGTCCACAACGCGGAATCGAACTTCAGCTCCTGCGGCTTGTGAACTCGCGGGGCCATCAGATCCGTCGGTGCTTCAATAAGCATCAGCGGCTCGATGAGCAGGGCCAACGCCTCGGCGAGATTGGCTCGGCTCGGCTCCGTATCCAACTGGTCTTGCAGGTCGTGTACGACATTGCGATACGACCACAGCCCCGAGAAGCCCGCGACCCCCAGCAGCACGAGCATCAACAGGACGAGACCCAGTCCGATAACCAGCTTGCGGCGAATCGATCGCGTGAGGAACACTCGACATCCTTGTCGTGGCTCGGGAAAAGCCCTCGGATGGTCGAGGGGTTGCAAACCTTACAAGCGAAGCCAAATTCGCTCAACCCCGGTTCGAGAACTGCACGCGGCCCCGGAATGAATCGCTTACGAACAGGCCGCGTGTATACTGCCGCCCCTTCCGGAACCGTTGCCGTCTCTCCACGATGAGGCCCTCATGCCCGAAACGACTCAGACACCGCACGCGAACTCGCTGCGAGTCCTCGCGATTCATGCTCATCCCGATGACATCGAAATCCAATGCGCGGGAACGTTGCTGCGACTGAAGCAAATCGGCTGCACGATCTCGCTGGCGACGATGACTCCCGGCGACTGCGGCAGCGCAGAGCTGTCTTGCGACGAGATCGCGGTCGTGCGACGAGCCGAAGCGCAGCGGTCGGCCGATCTCATCGGAGCCGATTACACGTGCGTCGAGTTTCGCGACCTGAGCATCGTCCACGACAACGACAGCCGCCGCCGCGTGACCGAGGTCATCCGACGGACTCGACCCGACATCGTCCTCACCGCGCCCCCCGTCGATTACATGAGCGACCACGAAGTTACGAGCCGACTCGTTCGCGATGCCTGCTTCAACGCGAGCTGCCCCAACTACGCCACGCTTCAGTGGGATCCCGCACTCGCCACTCAGAAGATTCCCCACCTTTATTACGTCGATGCCATCGAGGGGATCGACTGGTACGGTCGCCCTCAACCGACCGACTTCATTCTGGATATCTCAACGACCTTCGAGCGGAAGCTGGAGATGCTCGCTTGCCATGCCAGTCAGCGCGAATGGCTGCGACGGCAACACGGGCTGGACGAGTACCTCGATGGCTGTCGCCGCTGGTCCGCCTCGCGCGGAGCAGAGATCGGCGTCGAGTACGGCGAAGCGTTCACACAACATCGCGGCCATC
>JAYTXB010000976.1:0-1795 GCA_043743205.1 Schlesneria sp. | reverse complement strand
GTGCATGTGTCGAGTTGGCTCGCGCCGCAGATGAAGTTGCTGTATGACCGCGTGCTACCACTGGAATGGAACGTTCGCTCGGGTGAACCGGCCGTGTGGGCTGGGTTTGAGAACGTCACGCCGGGCGAATTGTGGGAGACGCATCAGGCGCTCAAGAACCGCATGATCTTGTTTGCGCGGAACCGAATGTTGCGGCGTGCCGAGCGACTGGGACTACCTGCGAGTGAGACGGCTGACATTCAGACGTGCCTCGACCCGGAAGCGCTGACGATTGGCTTCGCGCGGCGGTTCGCACCGTACAAGCGCGCGGACCTCGTGCTGCGCGACATCGAGTTGTTGGGGCAGATCGTGGCCGATTCGAAGCGTCCCGTGCAGTTCGTATTCGCCGGGAAGTCGCACCCCGCCGACGACAACGGCAAGGCGATCCTGCAACGCATCTTCCGTTTGACTCAAGAACCGGGCTTCAAGGGGAAGATCGTGCTGCTCGAAGACTACGACATCAACGTCGCTCGGCACTTGGTGCAGGGTGTCGATGTCTGGTTGAACAACCCGCGCCGACCATTGGAAGCGTCGGGAACGAGCGGTCAAAAAGTGGTGCTGAACGGTGGTCTCAATTGCTCAATCCTCGACGGTTGGTGGGCGGAAGCCTTCGACGGCCGCAACGGTTTCACGATCGGCAACGGTCGTAATCACGCCGATCAGGACGTGCAAGATGATCGTGACGCGAAGTCGCTCATGCGCGTGCTGCACGAAGAAGTGATCCCGCTCTTCTTCGACCGCGATGATGACGATGGTCTGCCGCAAGCTTGGATCGCGCGCATGAAACGTTCGGTACGGACACTCGGCTGGCGGTTCAATGCCGACCGCATGGTGATGGACTACGTCGAGAAGGCGTACATCCCCGCAGCAGGCGGACTCTCGTGCGACATGGGCCGCTTGGCCTGACAGCACTCGGTTCGTTGTCCCCAGTTCAAGACATCCGAAGTCTCCGAAGACTTCGGATGTCTTGTGAGGCAGCTCGCGATCTAGCCCAGTGCAAATGAACAATACCCCGCTGACCAATTGGCCAACGGGGTGTTGTCATTTTTTGAATCGTGCTTGATGGCAGAGAGAGTCGTCTCGCCAATGTCATTCTTACTGAGGCGTGGCTGGTCCGGCACAGCGAATCAGATGGTCGTGGTCGATGTAGACAACTTGCGAAGATTCGTCGGCGTGACGGAACGGAACGGGCCAGTCGGAGCGAATGATCTTGTCGTAGTAGACCGTGCATTTGTAGTGGCAGTGGTGCAGGCGAGCCGGGCCAACGAGCGGATAGAAGCGGCAGTCGTCCATGCGATCCACAATCGGTTCGACCACCATCTTGACGTTGTTGCGAGCGGTCTCGGCCAAGAATACCCAGCCACCCGAGGTCTCGTTCGGGAGAGCTTTCATGACTTCATCAGGACTCGGTGGGTCTTGGCAGAACAGTGGAGCGTGTTCGCCTTCGACGGGATCAAGGATCGGCACCTTGTCGTAACGCTCTTCGCGAGCATAGGCGTCTTCAATCAGCTCGCTGTAGTACGGGCTAACCGGGATGAGCGGCGTCGTCCCAAGGAACCCCGCGCCGGTAAACGCGATATAAATGAAGTCGCTAACCAGCACACAGCCACTGTTGGCCATCGTCATCGCGCCGAGCGCCCCCATCAGACAGAGGCGTTTCATCATGGAACTTGGCTTCATCATCATTCCTCTCCAGGAACTCGCTCGTGTCGATGACCTGCCGAAGCGGGCCGGATGAGATGTCGTGTGGACTGGG
>JAYTXB010000975.1:0-6349 GCA_043743205.1 Schlesneria sp. | reverse complement strand
AGTCGCTCTTCATCGAGCATCAGTTGCTCGGCCAACCGCTGCGTCGATTCGCGCTGAGCGCGGCTTTCGAGCGATTGGATGCGGCGCTGTTGTCCGACTTCCTTCGCGTTCACCTGCTGTTGAATCTCTCCCTCCAACTGCTTTTGCAAACGGAGCCGATCTTCGGGAGCGATGTCGATGGCCGACTTCACGGCATCCAGCACCTGTTTCAACTGGCCCAAGCCCGCGTCCGGATCGACGGAATTGCGTGCCGCTTCAATCGCGATGCTGACTTGGTTGCGCAGCTTCTGAGTCATCACGGCTGTGGCTTGCACTTGGTCGGCGACCAAGCTGTCGTTGGGATTGGGATTGGTCTTATCTTCCAAATCCGGGGTTGGCGCGGCTGGAGTCGCTTCGTCGGGCGTGTTCTGACTGACGAGTCGGACTCCGAGACGGTTGATGACCTTGCCGAGTGATGCGGCCTGTTTGTTAGAGGGGTCGATCTGCACAACCTGTCCGGCGAGATGAGCCGCCTGACGGACATCGCCTCGCTCCAATGCCGCGTGACCCTGATCAACGAGTCGGGCCACTCCTTGAGCGAAGTCATCCTGTGCTTGGTTCATCAGCGACAACCCCGCCAGCGAGTTGCTCAGCCCACCGTCTTGCTCCAATCGCCGGGCAAAGTCAGGCAGGAACGCGACCGCTGGTTGCTCGAGATGAGCGGCCAGCTTCCATTCGAGCGAAGCGGCTTCACCCGCAGCGGATGCGAGGGCCACTCGGGCATTCGCGGGGAGTGACTTGCTTGTCAGATAAATGGTTTCGCGATCCGTGCGCATCGGCAGCGGAATGCCGGGCAGCAACGTTGCCGAGGCGGGCGTCACGATCATCGACGTTGGGAAGAAGACGGGAGATTGCAGCGCAGTCGCCAAGACTCGGCCATCAACCACAGCCTTGTTGGTACGAGCGAGAGCCTGCTCGGCGGGAGTTTGCTTCGACTCGACGGTCGAATCAAACATAACCAAGCCGCCTGTTTGATGTGCCAGAATTCCGAGGAGGTGCAGGTTGAGTTGCGGCCCCACTCCGAAGCTGTTCACGGGAACTTGACGCTCACGCAGACTGGTCAGCAGCGTCCGCAGGTCGGAAGACTCGATCAGATCGGCGGTACTCATCCCATCGCCGATGTAGGTGATGTTGGTCGGTCGATCCGTTGTCGCCGACCCCAGCGCAGTCTCAAGGACGGCTCGCAGGTTCGTCGCACCGAGCGGCACGCGCGATTGAAGGGCATCCAAACCCGCTTGCACTTCTGTGCTGCGCGGACCATGAAAGCCCTCGTCAAGGGCTTCGGCTTGGACATCGACTGCGAAGAGACGGACTCGATCCGTTTCAGGCAATGCCTGGAGCAATGCGTTCAGCACTGCAAACCCCTGCTGCCGGTGAAAGCCAACTTGACTAGCCGAGGTGTCGATCAGGATCACGTGATCGCGAGCGACCACCCCTTGAGGCAACTCGCTCGCCTTCAACACTACGGCCGAATAGGACTGGCCGGTGGCGGCGGTGTGCTTCAGCACGCGCGCCGGTGCGGAGACTTCCGCCCCCGTTACCGTGGCAACCATCAGTCCCGTGGTGCCCCAATAGACTGCGGCCAAAGCCGGAACCAAAACACAACGCTTGGAGAATAGTTTCAACATGCCGCTTTACCTCGCATCACGATGGGAAGGCGAGAACAGTGGTTCGGCGAACTGATGTCCGCTTGGCCGTTTGGAAATTCGAGAGTGCAGGACGAGTGGGCGGGATTCTATCGACTGACTGGACGCTGCTTGAAGCAAATTCTGCCGCTCGCCCCAGAATTTGAGAACTACCTGAACGGTGTGGCCTCGCGACCAGCACTGCATTCAGGGCTGGTTGGATGAAATCTTCGATGACTCACGATCAGTCCACCGAACAAAAAGCTCGCCACCCGCAATAGAAACAACTGCGACTCGTCGTGCGCACCCCGCGCCAAACTCCGAGCCTGTCAGTGCATCGGTTCGCCTCTTGGCAGGACTGAGCGTGATTCGAGAACGCCGCTTCAACGCGTGTGACTCCGATCCTCGTCACGACTCGCGCGACACGATCCCTCGAATTCTTCGGTCACATTATCCGGACAGTCACTTCGCGGGACGGTTGCCTCAAGCAGCAGAGTCGCGTCCACATTGCCTAACGAGTTGCCTCAACAAATCGGATTGTGATGAATTCTCCGAGTGCAACGATCCGATCAACTCTGAGGAGCAGTCACCGTCCTTCGTGGTCGATGTGGGAATCACTTCATGTTCGGAACGGATTGGCGACGCACTGTGATCGGACTGTGGTGGACAGCCGCCTGCTTGCCGCTGTTCGTAGAAGCCGGACTGACATGGCAACGTTCGCAGTCGAGGACGTTGGGCGAGACTCGCGTTCAGCAATTCGGAACTGAACTCGCACTCAGGCTCCCGGCACAAGATCTTCGCGCCGGATCCATTCGCCGCGTGAACGAACTTGGCGGACATCACCGCGCGAGCCTCTGCTTACCAGCAACTCCCCAACCGAGCGCGTCCTTCATTCTGGTCGTTGGCAGCGCGGCAACATCCTCAGACGAAGAGTTTGAAGTCACACTGAAGATTGAGGCGTTGAATGACTGCTCGCGTGCCTCTGGCGTGCCGCTCGCCAGACAATTGCCCCGCCAGATCAATCCTCCTGATTGCCCGATGTCCGGTCTTACTGAGACCAGCCTCTCAGGCACGCCTCATCAAGTGTGGTTCGCGAACAAGCCCGCGAGTCGCATCGCGGCAGAGTCTCAGACATCGCCGCAAGGCAAGCGGGATTCCGCGCGGCGAGTCTTCTTCATTCACTCTCAAACAGGACGGCTCGATGATCCGGCGAGTCACCTCGCACTCGATTGTTGGCTGGCTGCCGAGTCTCCCGGCGTGCGTGTCTTCGTGGAGGCCGACGTTCGTCATGAGGAGCGGTTGCAGGAGTTGATTGCGGCAGTAACTCGGCTGGCAGAGGACTCGATCGGTCCCGCGATACAGACGCTGGTCGGATCGGTGCGCGATGTGGATCGCGATGGCCGGTTGGCGGTGGTCCTCACGTCGCGCCTCGGACAGCCAGGCGGCGCGTTCGCGGAGGTGGATGGTCTGACGCGCGCGAGTGACTTCCGCGATGAGGTGCCACGCCCGTTTGGAAACTCGGCCGACGTGCTGTTCCTGAACTCGCGCTTATCGCCAGGTGAACAGCTTTGCGCCGTTCTAGCTCACGAATGGAGCCATGCGGCGGTGTTCAGTCGCCGCCATGGACCTCGTCGTGCGCCGCTCGGTCTTGAGACATCGAACAGTCTTCGAGAGCCGCTTCAACACCAGCCACCGATCGTCGAAGACGATTGGCTCAACGAAGGATTGGCGCACTTGATCGAAGTTCGGGCGAGCGGATCGTTGTCGAACTTGGCCGATCGCATCGAGCAGTTTCTTGCAAAGCCCGAGGCCGCGCCGCTGATCGTGCGCACTTACTCACGCACCACATATTGGCGACATCATGGTTGTCGCGGTGCAACGTACCTCTTTCTCGATTGGTGCCAACAGCAGTCGGGACCGGAGTTCCTCGACAGGCTCATCGACAGCGAAAGTATCGGTATTGAGAACGTGGAAGCCGCCACAGGCCGTTCGTTTGAAGGACTGTTTCGGGACTGGACGGTCTCGTTAGGACAGTCGCTCGCAGGCGATGGTCCCGTCGCTCCAATGAAGGCGAGTCCGCCGATCAACGCAGGAGACTCGGTCGCTCCCGCATTGAGGACTGTGGAACGAAACGTGGTAAACCAAAGTTCGTGGTCTGCTCACTCGTGCTTACGACCGCAGTCGCGCTCATGGCATTCAGCGGACTCCGGGTCGCGCGAGATCAGTGTCCGACTACGTGGCACGACTGCCACCTTCGTGCGGCTGACACTCGACGGTTCTACGGAGAACAGGTGCCTAGTCGCGAAAGCTCCGCCCGGTTGCCAACTGCAACTGACGGCGATCACCGAGGAGTCGTGTTCAATCTCGCCAACGTTAGAAACCCGCAGCGCCAACAAGTGAGTGCGGCATCGCCTAAACAAGCAGAATCCCTCACTCACGCTGCGGGTTGGTTTTCTACAGTCCGTGCTATTGGAGACGTGTTCGCACGCGGATTGCCGATGGCAAGTTGTCAATGACTCGCGGTCATTTCTTCTTCTCAGCCTTCGTCTCGCCGATCAGAACGCGGCGTTGGGCGTTCAACTTTTTGAGGCGAGAGACGGGATAGATGCGGACCACTTTGTTGTGGTAGGTCAAACGGCCATCGGCGTCATAGTCGAGTTGATTCACATCGATCCAGTCGGCCAGCGACTCATCTTTGAGGTTCAGTTTCTTGAGGTCATAGGCTGCTGCATATAGGGCCGCGAAGGTTTCGGGATCGACGCCGTGTCCCGATTCGAGGTCTTCCTTGGCGTTTAATCCGCCCACCATGACCGCGAAGGAGTTGATCCCTTTCGTTGCGACTTCGTATCGCGATTCGAGCTTCAACTGATCGACGGCCGACTTCAACGCATCGTTGGCCACGACAATTTTCTTGGCGGAGTCTTCCGACGGACCGGCGTCCCCGTCTTGAGCACGCACAGGGGCGAAGGGACTGAGACTTCCCAACAGATAACCAACGGTCAGCAATCCGGTCCCGAGCAGCATCCGCTTGTAACTGAACATCATCGTGGTCCTCGTGGGGGCGTCGAAGTCGAATACGGGTTGCAGCAGTTCTGAATTGCACAGGCTTCAGTAACCCGCAGCGTGAAGTTCTATCGCATGGGAAGACTTTGGTCGAACCGAGCTTGCAGTGCCTTCGGACATCATTCAGACGCGAACTCGATCGATGTATTCAATCAGGCGTTCCAAGTCATTCAAAATGGCGGAGCCATTTCGGGGCGAGGTCTTGCAGGTGTCTTCCAGTTGTCCGGCCAGCTCACTCAGTCCGGCATACCCATATCCGCCCCCAGTTCCGCGGATTCGGTGAGCCTGCACCTTCACGTTTTCGTAGTCGCAAACCTTGGCGAACTCCAGCATCGCAGTCCGCAGTGAGGGCAAGTCATCGACGAAGAAAGGCAATATGTCTAAGTAGTCCGGGTCGTCACGCAACGACGAGTAAACAGGCTCGGTGGTCGAGTCCAGATTGGTGGTGACAGTCATGTTATGCCTCGAACAGATGAGCGACGGCCGTCGTTTGAGTTGCCTGCCTCGGCCGTCGTGATAGGCAGACCGTCGGGTTAGCCGCCCGTTGAAAAAGTAACCCGAAGCGTGAGCGAGGGACGCTGGCGTTGCGAAACCTTCGAGAAACACGTCCCTCGCTCACGCTTCGGGTTACTTCAAATTCCTTTTTCAACAGGCCGTTAGGCCGCGCGGTCGTGAATTGTTTCCGAAGGAATGTTCGCCAAACGATTCGGGAACGCTCGTGTGGCTTGTTGTGAGTCCTCGGCACGGGCCTGGCGTCCGGCTGGACCAACAAAATAGCTCACGTACATGATGGCCATGGAACCGGCGAGTGCCGCCAAGCAGCCCAGCAAAGCAATCTGATCATCGCTGGCATTTTGAAAGAGAAACATCTGGCTCACCTCCCCGTGTTGAATCCGCTCGTGAAGACTTGGCCTCAGACGACATTCCAAAAGAATTCGGCGTGAGGCCTGCTGGTCTTGTCTGGCAATGCCATTTCCCGGCAGCCTGTGAAATACGCTGGATTCAGTTTCGGCCGAAACGGACAAGAGACTTCGCGCTGCGGTAGCTCGGCTCACCAGATTGCCTCGGTCCAGCAGCACCGGACGCATTGGGCGGTCCTTAACCGCCGTGCTGATTGACTGAGCTGGTGAAACATTGCCGATCAGGCAACTCGATGGACACGCCTCACGGCCATCCAGCACTCGGCCTCTCTGGAACCGGGGCTGATCTTGCTGGCCAGCATTTTGTTCTTGTGTTGAATTCCAAACCGAGCGGCACGGCGCTATCCCAATGGCACTTGTTTTAGAAATTAGCCGGCACGCGCTCGCGTCCGGTTCGGAATTCAATCGTCTCTCTCTCTCTCGAACCGGACGCGAGCGCGTGCCGGCTAATTGGATGAGCCTCATTCTCCGCCGCGTGAGTTTTAGTCGTGTGTTGCGGTTGTGAATCGGAATTGGTGGGCCGGCGTTCGAAGCGAGTGAGTCTGCTCCTCGGTCTTGACGGAAAAAAAGTTTTCTGGGAAGCCTCGCTCTGTCCGTCGCTCCGCTTCCGTTATTGGAGGGAGTTGAGCGCGTTCATCGCATCTCGCACAAGGCACGACTGAGCTATGCACGTCTTCTTTTCCGTGGGCGAACCGAGCGGCG
>JAYTXB010000974.1:0-6603 GCA_043743205.1 Schlesneria sp. | reverse complement strand
GCATTCCAATAATAAACTGCGCTCGGCAGACTTCCGAAGTCTTTGAGACTTCGGAAGTCTCGGCGGACACATCGCGCAGATAATTCTTGGAATGCGTATCAGTTCATCCCGTGCGAGGTTTAACGACGCCTCACTCCGCTTTCCCGAGCAACTGCTCCAACAGCCTTCCCAGTTCGGGGCCGCGCGCCTTGAGCGAAACGACCTTGCCATCTTTGCCCACGAGGAACGCCGAAGGGATGCCCGAGATGCCGTAATGCTGAGCGACCGGATGGTTCCAGCCCGTCCCCTTTTGCAGCTCTTCGTCGTAGAGCTGCGTCCACGGGAGTTCTTCTTTCTCGATGAACTTGTCGAGCGGTTCGCGGCTCCGGTCGAGGCTGATGCCGACGACATCAAAGCCCTGCTCGTGGAACTTCTTGTAGTTGGCTTTGACGTTGGGAAGCTCGGCAATGCACGGGCCGCACCATGTCGCCCAGAAATCGACCAGCACGACTTTCCCGCGATACGCAGCCCAGTCGAACTGTTCGCCATCGAGCCGCTTGGCTTCGATCTCCATCGTGCTCCCGAGCAGGCCGGCGCGCCGCGCGGTCCCGCGCATTCGCGTCGCCACGTCGCGGAGTGCGGGCGTTCCCTGATGCTCAGCCAAGTCGGCGATCTTGTTGTAGTACGCCGCAGCGACTTGAGGACTGGCGGACGCTTCCAACACTTTGCCCAACTGCATGACTTCGGGCATCACCGCACGATCGAACTTCTTCTTCTCCGCCTTGGTGAGGACTTCTTCGGCGAGGGCGCTCCGATCGGCGTCATTCAGTTCTTGAGCATTCAGGATGCGAACGGTCGTCCATTTCTCAGCGGCTGCGGACGCGACGATCTGATTGGCATCCTGCTTCATCAGCGTGACGGCGGTCAGCGCTTCTTGCCCCGCGCCAGGGATGTCGTTCGCGGCGAGCATGATGAGCGAACCGAGCTTCATCGCAACCGCTTGCTCCGTCACCTTGTCGTCCGGTTCCTGCTTCAGAATGGCGTCACCCGCCGCGATCATGGCTCGCTGCACTTTGACGGCGTGATCAATCTGTTCTTCGCGGTTCGCAAACTTCGGTCGCTTCAATTGGAGCTGCTTGACGAAGGCCATGATCTCATCGGGGGAACCCTCGGGAACCGCATAGTCGGGATCGGTCTCCGCCGCCACCGTTTTCTTCGCATCTTCGGCTTGAGCCGTATGACGAACGAGGTTCGTTCCATAAGCAGTGACAATCGTCACCAGCAGGATTGGAACAGCAACAGCCAGTAAGCGAGAACCGTGGCGCGATGCAAAGCGGCGATGAACCATGGCGGACTCCAAGCGATAAGGGAGGGATTGAACCGAGGCGAGCCTCCCAGGCCAGCCCGCATCAAGATACTCTGCTCCAATGACGATTGGCCAGCCGGTGCCAAAGCTCAATTCAGTCTGTGAGTGCCGCAGTCGAATCGTACCGGTTGTCGGGATGATTCCGATCGGTCGCCCGTCTACACTCCCGCCCATGCTGAGGCTTGGGGCTTGGCAGCTCGTTGAAACAGTCACCCGCCGCTTGAGAGAGGGAGGTTGGTGGTGGAAATCCATCGAGAAACACGTCGCTCACTCAACGGGTGACTTCTAATCAGCTTTTTCAAAAACTTCGGTTGTCTTCAGAGACAACCGAAGTTTGATGTCGCACTTCGATCGTCTCATCCAAGGAATCATTCGTCATGGCCGATGCTGTTTTGCGCACCAACAATCCGCTGCTCGCTTCGACTGGCTTGCCTGACTTCGCGGCCATTCTTCCCGAACATGTCGTTCCGGCGGTGACACATCTGTTGGCGGAGGCGGCGACTCAACTCGAGTCGATTGAGCGAGAGTTGGCACCGACGTGGGCAGGTACGATCGGGAAGTTGGAAGAACTCGACCGGCCATTCCAGTACGGCTGGAAACCGGTCGGGCACTTGTTCGGTGTGTTGAACTCGGACGAGCTGCGAGTGGCTTACGAGACTGCGTTGCCTCAAGTCGTGGAATTCGGACTGCGAGCCAGTCAGAGCGAACCGATCTATCGCGCGCTGAAGGAACTGAAGGGAAGTGATGAATGGTCGCGACTCAATGAGGCTCAACAACGGATCGTTGCCGACCGCATCAAGGGAGCCGAGTTGTCGGGGATCGCACTCGTCGGTGAGCAACGCGAGCGATTTAACGCCATCGAGCAGGAACTGTCTCAAGTCTCGACCGAGTTCTCGAATCATGTTCTTGACGCGACGAAGGTGTTCTCGTTGGAAGTAGTCGATGCGGCGGATGCCGAGGGTTGGCCGAGCACGCTCAGAAACCTCGCCGCCAAGTCGTGGAACAAGGCTCGCTCGATCGACAACACGCCCGCGCGCGTGGCGACTCCGGAAGCGGGACCGTGGCGTGTCACGTTGGAGATTCCGCTCTACCAACCGTTCATGGAACATTGCCGCAATCGGACGCTGCGCGAACAACTTCATCGAGCGTTCGTCACGCGAGCGGCCTCGGGCGAACTCGACAACGGGCCACTCATCACGCGGCTGCTGTCGCTGCGAAAAGAGAAGGCGCGACTGCTCGGCTACAACCACTTTGCCGAAGTGAGTCTCGCGCGGAAGATGGCTCCCAGCGTGGAGGCCGTGCGGCAGATGGCGGCTCAGTTGCGAGACGCTTCGTGGGCGGCGGCAGTCCGCGATTTGGAGGACATCAAATCGCTCAAGGCCGCGCGGGGTGACAACTCGCCACTCGAAGTCTGGGACGTGGCGTTCTGGGCCGAGCGTTTGCGCGAAGAACGTTACGCTTACACCGACGATGAACTTCGCCCGTACTTCCCGTTCGAGAAAGTGTTGGATGGATTGTTCCAACTGCTCGGACGCCTGTTCGGGATCACCCTGCATCAAGCGACGGACAACGTCAGCGTGTGGCACACCGATGTCCGGTTCTATCGCGTACATAATGAGAGCAGCGAACAGATCGCCGCGTTCTATCTCGATCCATTCTCGCGGCCCGAGAACAAACGCGGAGGAGCCTGGATGGACGACTGCCTGGGGCGAAGGAAACTGGCCGGAGGGACACACACGCAGCTTCCCGTGGCGCACCTCGTCTGCAATCAGACGCCGCCGCATGGTGAGACTCCCAGCCTGATGTCCTTCCGCGAAGTCGAGACGCTGTTCCACGAAATGGGTCACGGATTGCAGCACATGCTGACACAGGTTGATGATGCCGATGCGGCGGGGATCAATGGCGTCGAGTGGGACGCGGTCGAACTGCCCAGTCAGTTCATGGAGAACTGGTGCTATCACCGGCCGACGCTACTCAGTTTGACTGGTCACTACCAAACGAATGAGCCGCTGCCGGCAGCCCTGTTCGAGAAGGTCCGCGCCGCGAAGAACTATCGGGCGGGGTCGATGATGCTGCGGCAACTGCTGTTCGGTCTGACCGACATGGCACTGCACTCAGACTTCGATCCCAGCGGCCCTGAGACCGCGCACGATGTGAATCGCGGCCTCAGTCAAACGATGAGTGTCCTGCCACTGTTGCCAGAAGATCGTTCCCTTTGTTCGTTCCAACACATCTTCAGCGGCGGCTATTCGGCCGGCTACTACAGCTACAAGTGGGCTGAGATTCTGAGTGCCGATGCTTTCAGCGCGTTTGAAGAAGCGGGACTCGATGACGAAGCGGCGGTCGCGGCGACGGGCCGTCGCTTCCGCGACTCGGTGCTATCGCTCGGTGGCAGTCGCCATCCGATGGAAGTCTTCCGCGCCTTCCGGGGTCGTGAGCCAAACGCGACGGCGCTGCTACGTCACTCCGGCCTAATGTGACAGCACGGGCCGCTCTCGAACCCTACCCTTCGTTGGAATCGCTCGATCCCGTGCGATCGGCATTGTTGCGACAGTCCATTCAATCGCGGAAGTCTCTGCGGCTCGATTGAACTGTTGTTTCAGAGCGACACTTTGCTCAATACGAACTGCGCGACCGACCGATGCTGTGAAGCGAGGGCCAGCGCGCGACGTTGGGAGTGATCTCCAGACAGTTGTTCGCCGGAGTCGATCCGAAACCGGTTCGGATTGTGACGGCGGGTTCGGTATCGACAACTCCTGAAGCGCTCAGAAGAGAGTGTGAAGTTCAAACTTCACCTAGTCCTCTGTGTCGTTGCTGGGGGAGGATCGAGTGAAGTTTGGCCTGCGCAGCATGTTTGACCCGGCAGTCAGGTTGATGAACCGGCTGTCCTACCCGCGAAAATTCGCGGTGGCGGGGACATTGTTTGCGCTCCCCTTGATCATCGTCACGGGTCTCTACATTGGTGTGCTGACGGAGAAAGTTGAGCTTGCACAACGTGCCCAAGGAGGCAGCCGAGCCTTACGGCTGATGGTGCCGATCTGGCAAACGTTGTGTGAGCACAGGCGACTGCTGTTGAGAACGCCCGAGGCTCACGACGAGTTTAGTTCCGGTGCGGGCAACAAACTTCGCGACGGATTGGAGCAACATCTCAATGCCGTCGAACACGCCAGTGAGGCGACCCTCCGCGTCTTGGCATCCTCGACGCGCTGGGAATTGTTTCAAGCGAAAGTTCGGGCGTTGCGGTTGTTGCCTCCGGATCGAGCCGCAGCACTGAATAGCCCGACGATCCTGCGCGAATTAATCGACGACTTGTTGACGGTCTTTCGACAGATCGCCGACGTTTCCTCGCTGACGGCCGACGCAAGTTTAGACAGCCAGAACCTCGCGCAGGCATCGACTCGGCTGCTGCCAGAATTGATCGAAGCAGAAGACCGACTCTGTGAACAGTTGCTGACTGATCCCATGGTCGTCGCATCGCCTGACCCATTCGAGCTCGAACTGGTTGAGTTGCAGGTACACGTGCGTCTCCTGCTGGACCAGATTCGCGATGGACTGTTTGTCGCCGTGCGACACGACTCGCTGCTGGCACGACGACTGCAAACGCCGCTAGCCAAATGCAACGACTCCACTCTGATCGCCGAACGTACGATGCGAGCCGCGCTCCGCAACTCGGAAGACTCATTGCCGATAGCGGAAATCCAGAGCAAGCACACACTGGCCGTGGCAGACGCGTTCATGCTACTGCAGGAATGCATGGATACTTTCGATCTGCTGAACGGTGAACGTTCCCAAACGGCAGCCCGTAATCGGCTTCTGCTGATCTTATTGACGATGTTGCCTGCCGCATTAGCGTTCTACTTGGGAATTGGCTTTTGTATCGCCGTCATTCGTACTGTCGATCAAATGCGGGATGTCACGGAACTGGTCTTGGCCAACGATTGGCGCGGTCACGACGCAGTCACGATCGAAGCGCAGGACGAGTTGGGTCGCCTGATCGGCGACTTTGGCCGGATCACTGGTCGTCTACGTGAAGAATGCGCGGTTGCAATGACGGAAGCGGCACGCGCCTTGGCCGCTGAAGCCTCACTGCGGATCAGCGAAGAGCGTTTCAAACTGGCCTTATGCGGCACCAACGACGGGATCTGGGACTGGGACCTACAAACCGATCACGTCTTCTATTCACCGCGTTTCAAGGAACTGCTCGGCTACGAAGACGAAGAGATCGGAGTTTGGTTGTCTTCGATGGCCGACGTGCTACATCCCGAAGACTTTGAATCGACTTGGATTGCTGTCGAACGCCATTTGATGGACCGGGTCCCCTACCATATTGAGCATCGCCTGCGGACTAAGAGTGGCAAGTATCGTTGGTATTTGGAACGCGGCCAAGCGGTGTGGGATGACACCGGTGAACCCGTCCGCATGGCGGGTTCGATTAGCGATGTCACCGCGACACGCCAAGCCGCCGAAGCGCTCCGCGCCAGTGAGGACCAACTTCAAGCGATTCTCGACAATACTTCCGCAGTCATCTACGTGAAGGACGTGGAAGGCCGTTACCGATTGACCAACGGACAGTTCGCGCGGGTGTTTCATCAAGGTCAGCAAGCAGCCGTCGGCAAGACCGACTTCGACTTGTTCCCGACAGAGGTTGCCGAGTCGTTCCATCGTCGAGACAGCCGAGTTCTGAGACTCAATCGTCAGGAGCAGACCGAAGAAGTCGTGCCGCACGCCGATGGATTGCACACGTATCTGTCGGTGCGATTCCCGATGCGCGACGCGGATGGTACGTCCTATGCCGTGTGCGGGATTTCGACCGACATCACGGAACGTAAGCTGGCGGAAAACCGCGAACGCATCCGCAATCACGTCTTAGAAATGTTGGCCAGCGGCGAGCCACTGTCTGAGATTCTCACCGCCCTCGCAGTGGGGGTCGAAGCGGAGTTGCCCGCTCTACGCTGTTCCATTTTGGTCCTCGACAAAACGGGACGTCACTTGTTCACCGCCGCTGCTCCCCAGTTGCCGAACTTCTATAACGAAGCCGTGAATGGGATCGAGATTGGCCTCGGTGTTGGGTCCTGTGGAACGGCCGCTTTCAAGGGTGAGCGAGTCATTGCCGAGGATCTCCAGACGCATCCTTACTGGGCAAATTACCAGGAATTGGTGGCCCGCGCCGAACTCGCCTCCTGCTGGTCGGAACCGATTCGTGGTGAGACGGGCACGGTCTTGGGGACATTTGCCATGTATGGCCGCGAAGTGGGCGG
>JAYTXB010000973.1:0-4572 GCA_043743205.1 Schlesneria sp. | reverse complement strand
CGGATACCCGTAGGGTGGGCACTGCCCACCACAATCGGTCGTGGATGGTGGGCAGTGCCCACCCTACAGACGGTATGACCTTCGCCTATCCGGACAGACACCTAGCTGGCGGCCATCGCCAATGTTGTGTTGGCGGCTTCTCTCAGATCGAGCCAGACGAGGCGGCAGTTGCAACAGGAGTCGATCACGATGTGGCCGGGGCCATAGCAGGGGTGAACATCCATCGCGTTACGGCACGCGGGGCAATGCAGTTCGCCGTCGAGGTGGTCCGAATCGAGAGTCGTGGGGTGTGAGGCGGCACCACGGTACTCGGCGCGTCGGTTGCGAACGAGCATCGTGAAGAGGTCTTCCGGGATCAGCACTCCGGTACACTCATCGCAGTATTCGACCAGCAACCCGTCCATAGCCGCTTGCGTCAGTCGTTGTCGGCAGCGCGGGCACTTCGAGCGACCGGGCTTGCCAAGGACCACGACGCGATCGACAGAGTTATCCGGGGTTCCGAATGAGCGGTAAGTCCGGCAATGCTCGCAGACGACGATCGATTGTGTGCCGTCTCCGTCGAGCGTCTCACCGCAGTTGTGGCAATTCATCGGTTGAAACTCGTGAGCGGGGAGGAAGAATGAACTCCTGCAACCTAGCTCGCAACTGGACGCTACGTCGGAGAGCCGCCATGAAAATAAGAGCCGCTTCTCGGACAACCCTCGTTGGTAACTGCGTCCCGCGTCGTGAAATGTCACCGTCGCCGCACGATCGTCACGAACGGCAATTTGCGAGTTTTGTAAACCTCGTTCCCAAGGCTCTCTGCTGGGGAACGTCTGGTTTGGAAGGTCGCGTTGAGCCTCGTTCCCAAGCTCCTGCTTGGGAGCGGCTGGATTGGAAGCTCCAGCTTCGTCCGCTGTTCGCCAAGCGGGAGCTTGGCAGGAGCCGTTCCCAAGCAGGAGCTTGGGAACGAGGTTGAGACGAGGCTGGAGTCCGGTTCCAATTTGGGCGAACCGCAAGAGAGTTTGCGGAGTCAGGCAGGTCCCGCTTCCAGAGTTGCGTGACTCTTTTGCGAGTTGGCCAGACTCGTTGTAGACTTCCCCCGCCCTTGCCGCAGTGGCGTGCGAGCTGTTTGTTCCATGAGAAGGTTGTATGTCCGAAGGACGTGTTCAGTTTCGCAATCACGAGGACGTTCGCAGCCTGTTTGGCGTGCGTGACAAGAACCTCCGCCGCCTACGGGACGTGCTGCACATTGAAGTCGTGCTGCGGGGCGATGAACTCCATCTGCATGGCGAGCAGGCTCAGGTCGATCTCGGGACGGAGATCGTGTCTGACTTGCGAGCGATCATCGAACGCAGCGGACAACTCAGCGAAGAGGATTTGGATCGAGCCATTCATCGCTCGATGTTTCCCAATCCGAGCGGACCGGACGAGTCGATTGATGTTTTTCACAAGGCTCGCAAAATCCGTCCGATGGGCGAGGGGCAGCGCGAGTACATCAAAGCGATCCGCGATCACGACATGGTCGTCTGTTCCGGCCCCGCTGGCTCTGGCAAGACGTACCTCGCCGTGGCGATGGCGGTGAATGCCCTCCGTTTGGAGCAAGTCCGCAAAATCGTCCTCGTTCGCCCGGCACTCGAAGCGGGCGAGAAGTTGGGTTTCCTGCCCGGCGACATGCTGGCCAAGGTCAACCCGTTTTTGCGGCCGTTGCTCGATGCGCTCAGTGACATCCTCGACTTTGAGCAGGTGCAGCGTTACCTCGACCGCGAAGTGATCGAGATCATTCCGCTCGCCTTCATGCGCGGCCGAACGCTGAACAACACCTTCATGATTCTTGATGAAGCTCAGAACACGACGATCACTCAGATGAAGATGTTCCTCACGCGGATGGGACATCACTCGAAGATCGTTGTGACGGGCGATGCGACGCAGACCGATCTTCCCGACAAAGTGGAGAGCGGCTTGATTGATGCTTGGCATCGACTGCGCGGCGTCGAGGGGATCGCGGCGGTCGAGCTGTCTGGTGAAGACATCGTGCGTCACCCGTTGGTCCGGCGGATCGTCGCGGCCTATGACACGGATCGACGGAACGGTTCCGATCAGAAGTACGGGGCTGATCGAAAAGATCGAGCCGATCGAGGCCATCTGATGACCTCGACAACCTCAGCTTCAAGAGAACAGACCCCGCCAGGCAACGGCGTGGCGGGGACGAACAGCGTTAATGTCAATGATTTGGAGTCGATGCCGCTCCACGTTGAAGTTGATCCCAGTGCAGTTCCTTCTTACGGGCGAATGCTCACAGAGATGTAGTGGCGACGACGCGGACTCTGGTGGAGTCCATCGAGTCCATCAAACCCAATCATGCGTATTTTTCAATC
Source organism: Schlesneria sp. (assembly GCA_043743205.1). GTDB lineage: Bacteria > Planctomycetota > Planctomycetia > Planctomycetales > Planctomycetaceae > Schlesneria. Next base: position 2,215 of record JAYTXB010000973.1, on the reverse strand, counting down.
TCGCAAAAATCGTCCATCGCGTGTCACCAGCCTGAAGATTGGCTCGTGGACCGACAGACTGGGCGGTCATCTCAGCCACGGAGACGTGTTGCTGCGGCTGGTCGTTTGTCTGCTGTTCCTGTTGCTGCTCGTGATTGGCATGGGCAGTTGGAACGCGCCGTTTCCGCATCGTCTGGGTGACGACGCCCCGAACGGGCTGCTGGCGAGAATCGACTTTGACCGGATCAATCTCCGCAAGACCGACCTGGCCCAATTGGAGCGTGAGAACCGCGTCCCGCCGGTGTTTCGCCACGCGACTGACGGCGAGGAACGACTGCGCACTTTACCGGATGAACTTCGCAAGCACCTGTTTGAAGTCGTGTCCGTCAGCCAACTCACGGAGTTGTCCGCCGAGTCGCGTGCGGCATTCGGTTGGGTCTCGGGGGGGCCGGGAGCGGCGTTCGAGCCACCGTCACCCGAGTTCATCGCCGACTGGCAACAACTCCGATTGGACATCGGTTCCAGCAGAATGGCAGAACGGCGGATCGACGAGATCGTCGGTGAGTTCCGCGAATTTACGGTACCGCTGCGTCAAACAGGGATTCTCGATCCTCAAGAAGTTGCACGGCAGGAGTTGCGGCTCGAAGCCGAGATCGCCGTGATCTCCCGCGAAGACGAACGGACCACGCAAACCTTTCGTGTCTCCGATGTCCTCTTGATTGAGATGCTCAAAAGTACGGGCAATCTCGGCGGGCAGTGGAAGTCGTTCGCGGCCCTCAAGCCGCAGCAGGCGGTACTCGAACGCTGGTTGCTCAATCGAGGCGTCCCGTCGCTCGAATACGATCCGGCGGCGACCAATCGCAAACGCGAACAGGAACGGCTCAGCACACCGCCGGTCATCGACTTCTATAAGCGGGGTGCGTTGCTCGTGGCACCGGGGACGGCTCTCGATGAAGAGACGCTCGGGATTTTGAAGGCACAATATGAAGCGGCCGAACGGCGTGTCTCGATTGCCGAACGCGGCCTGCGCATCGTCACCGTATTGTTGCTGTTGTTCGTCCTGGTCGGGATGAATGGCTACTACCTGACGCGCAATGAACCACGATTGGCGACTAGCGTCTCACGGCTGGCCGTTTATTTGGCGACCGTCGTTGTGGCCGTCGTTCTCGCACGGTGGTTGTCGTTCGATCCGTGGCGAGCGGAAGCCGTGCCGGTCCTCTGCACCGTGATGGTGTTGGCCATCGCCTACAACCAGGTTCTCGCCGCCTTGACCGGCTTCTCGATGTCGCTTGCTCTGACGTTGGCCACCGGCCACAGCGTCGGTGAGTTCGTCGTGTTGATGAGTGCCGTGGCGGCGTCGGTCGTGCCGCTGAATCAAGTTTCCAATCGTATGAAACTCGTGACGGTCGGTTTTGGGGCGGCCGTGACGTACCTGCTCGTGATGTGGGGCGTCAGCATTTTGGAGAGCCAGACGCTGGAGAGCCTTTGGACTGACCAGCGACTACTCAAGTCGAGTCTGCAAGGGGCGGGCTGGTGCTTCCTGACGGGCTTCCTGGTGTCAGGTGGCCTGCCGTTCATCGAGCATCTGTTCGGAGTCGTCACCGACATCAGCTTGCTGGAACTCAGCGATGTCTCGCACCCGCTGTTGCAAGAACTGGTGCAGCGTGCTCCGGGAACGTACAGCCACTCCAATGGAGTGGCCGCGATTGCCGAGACCGCTGCCGACGCGATCGGGGCCAACGGATTGCTCTGTCGCGTCGGGGCTTACTACCACGACATCGGCAAGATGCTGAAGCCGCACTACTTCGTGGAGAACACCACTTCCGGACAAGTCAGTCGTCATGAGTCGCTCAATCCCGCGATGAGTGCCCTCGTCATCATCGGTCACGTCAAAGACGGCGTGGAGTTGGCGCATCAACACAATCTGCCCGAACCGCTGATCGCTTTCATCGAACAGCATCACGGCACAACGCTGGTCGAGTACTTTTTTCACGCCGCGACCAAGCAGGCCGAGGCGACGCAGGATCATCGGTTCGACGTGGAAGAGTCCGCGTACCGTTACCCCGGCCCGAAGCCGCAGTCGCGCGAAGCGGCCGTGATGATGGTGGCCGATGCGTGTGAGAGTGCCTGCCGCACTGTGACCGAACCGACGCCGAAGCGGATCGAAACACTGGTCCATGAGATCGCGATGAAGAAGCTGCTCGATGGCCAGTTCGACGAAAGCTCGCTCACGCTG